>PKSZ01000107.1 GCA_002869425.1 Marinilabiliales bacterium | reverse complement strand
TGTCTCTGCTGCTTTTCCCTTTTTTGATTTTGCCAAACCAGTATAAATAAATTATAAAGAAGGCCTGACAAAGCCAGACCTTCACACAAATTTAACACATGTAATAAGCTATAAAAAGGAAAGTTAATGTTTTGTTGAAATCTTTATGAACCCTTAATCGATTTCATAATAGAAACGGGCCGGGAAGCAACCTCTTACAAGCTAATGGTTGTTTCTGTCTTTTCCACACCTGAAATATTGCTAATTTTATTCAGTAGAATTTCTTTCAACACTTTTGGATCTTCACAAACTATTTTAGCAAACATATGATAGTTTCCAGTTGTATGATGCAACTCTACCAACTCCTCTATCTCTAATAATTGCGCTACAACCTGCTCATGAATTTTCCCATCAATTATAAGACCAATAAAAGCTGTTATGGTATATCCTAGCTTGAAAAAATCAGCTTCAAGAGTAAAGCCCTTTATCACCTTTAATGATTCAAGCTTCTTAATTCTAACATGAATTGTACCCAACGAAACCTTTAATTCTTTTGCTATCTCCTTGTAAGGAACTTTCGCATTCTTCAATAAAATCGTAATGATTTTAAGATCTAAATCATCAATATTCGACAACTTCTCCATATTGCAATAATTTGTTTTATTTATAAATTATTTTCAAATATAATAAATACATAATTGAAATATTTGCAATCAAGTCAAATATTTCAATTTAATACACCCAAACAAAAACACAATGCTAACCATCTATATATCTGCATATTACGCTATATTAATCACGAATTAAACAAACCATTTGATTTAAATTATTTATTAATAAATAAAGCCATTTCAATATTTATTGTATATTAAAGGGTGTTTCATTAGATGTTTTTCAACATTATTGGAACATTATTGTATATTTTTCGTACTTATTAGTAAAGATCAATATGCACTATTCAATAAAAAAACAAGATATTATCAACCTGCAGCCATGTCAAAATTAAGCTATAAATACAATCCAAATAATCTTCGTTTTGAGAAGGATAACAAAACACCTTTCAAAATATTCCTAAGAACATTTAAATTTATTTTATCAAGTATCGGTTTTGCCATAATTATTTTTTTCATGTTTTCGTATTATCTGGACTCACCAAAAGAAGTTAAATTAAAAAATGAATTATCTTTTCTTAAACAGCAATATAATGAGCTTGATGTTCAGCTTTCACAAATAGATTCTGTACTACAACTGGTTCAATACAGGGACGATCACATCTACAGGGTTATTTTCGGAAAAGAACCAATGCCTGAAGGCATAAGAAAAGCAGGGTTCGGAGGAATAAACAGGTATGCATCCATGGAAGGATACAACAACTCAGAATTGGTTGTAAATACTGCAAAAAAGCTAGATGTCTTACTCACCCAAATGTATATCCAAATGCATTCATATCGTGAAATAGAAGAATTGGCTGTTTCAAATAAACAACTGATGGAATGTATTCCCAGCATACAACCTGTTGAAAACAGAAATCTAAAAAAACTATCCTCTGGTTTTGGAATGCGAATGCATCCCATATTACATATTAGAAAATTCCATTCCGGAATAGATTACAGCATTCCAACAAGCTCAAAAGTTTTTGCAACAGGAAATGGTACTGTTATCAAAGTAAAAAAGAAACGACGAGGTCTTGGAAATCATATCGTCATTGACCACGGACATGGATACAAAACCATTTATGCACACCTGCACTCATTTAATGTAAAAAAAGGAGATAAAGTAAAAAGAGGACAAGTTATTGCCCATAGTGGAAACACTGGATTTTCTACTGCACCGCACCTGCATTATGAAGTAAGAAAAGATGATAAACCTGTGAATCCATTGAATTTCTTTTTCTACGATTTGGGGCCAGAAGAATACGACAAAATACTCCAGCTCTCATCCCTTTCCAATATGCCATTCGACTAGACCCCCTCTCAAAAGTTATACCCATTTATATGTTTATAACTATTATTTTAACTGATATGAAGCATATAGTCTAATAGGAAATATATTCTACATTTGTGTGCTTAAGTATAATATTTTAGCATACAGAAAAACATTTACAATGAAAAGAGTATTAGTTTTAGGAGCAGGTTTATCAGCTTCTAGTTTGATAAAATATCTTCTGGAAAATTCAGAAAAACATGACTGGAAGATTGCTATAGCAGATGTTGACCTGGATAGGGTTATGAAAAAAATTGACAAACACCCCAATGGCGAAGCATACCTTCTGGATGCTGCTGACACAGATGGATTGGATAAATTAATTGAAATCTCAGATCTGGTTATTTCTCTTCTACCTGCCAGTATGCATTATCCTGTAGCCAAACGATGCGTTGACCTCAAAAAGCACATGGTTACTGCATCATACGTATCCGATGAAATGAAAAGCCTCAATGAAGAAGCCAAAGCAGCAGGCGTTATCTTACTTAACGAAATTGGTGTTGATCCGGGCATTGACCATATGTCTGCCATGCAGGTTATGGACAAAATGAAAGAAAAAGGATGGGAACTAGAATTTTTTGAGTCCTCAACCGGAGGTCTGGTTGCTCCAGAATCGGACAATAATCCATGGAATTATAAATTCACATGGAATCCTAGAAATGTGGTACTTGCCGGTCAAGGCATTTCCAGGTTTATTAGAAATGGAAAGCTAAAATTCATTCCATACCACAAACTCTTCGAACGGGTTCAGGAAATGGAAATTCCAGATTTTGGAGAATTTGAATATTATGCCAACAGAGACTCTTTGAAATATAGAAAAGTATACAATATTGAAGGGATACCAACCATTTTCAGAGGTACTATAAGAAGAAAAGGATACTGCGAAGCATGGAACTGTTTTGTTCAGCTTGGTGCTACGGATGATTCATACACAATTGAATCTTCAGAGAATATGACATACCGCGAGTTTATCAATTCCTTCCTGAAATTTGAAGAAGACTTACCGGTAGAAGATAAACTAGCTGCATACTTAAATATTGACCGCAACAGCGAAATAATGAAGAAGCTGGAATGGCTGGGTATTTTTGAAGAAAAAGCCATTGGTTTAAAAGAAGCTACACCTGCCCAAATCCTTCAACAAATACTGGAAACCAAGTGGAGCCTCGATCCTGAAGACAAAGATATGATCGTAATGCGACACCGGTTCCATTATAAGAAAGATGGCAAGAAAAAGGAAGTTACATCATCTATGGTAACCATCGGAAAAGACACAACACATACAGCCATGTCTATTACTGTTGGTGTTCCTGCTGCAATTGCTGCCAAGCTAATTCTTATTGAAGAAATTACATGTACAGGTGTTCACATTCCAATACGTAAAGATATTTACGAACCTGTCCTGAAAGAATTGGAAGAATATGGAATTCTTTTCAAAGAAATTGAACAGGATTTGTAAATTAACATAAAAATCAATTATAAGGGTTGTTTTGCATACATAACAACCCTTTTTTAGTTCATCAAATACTCAGAACTACAATTCATTATATAACTTTTTTTAATTATATTGTAACAGAAATTTACAATATATGAGAAAAGCACTTTTTATTCTTTTTACAATAACATTGTATGTAAGTATAAATTTTTCATACGCAGACCAATTTCCTGCACGATTTGTGGGAGAAGTAACGCATAATGGTAAAAATCTTTCCAAAGGACATATTAATGTCTGGTACAACAACAACATTATTCTTAAAGCCAATGTAAACAGCGCTGGCTATATTATCAAACTTGAACTGGATGGTGTCTATACTTTTGAATACATCAACAAAGGGTACTATAAGATCAGGTATAGTGTCTCAACCGTTGTGGACAAAAAATATGCAAAAGGTGAGTTACCTGAATTTGACATGGGTAAAATAGAAATGATCCCTTACAACGACAACCTTAACCAAAAATTCTTTGATGAATTCATGGGCAAAGTATATTTTTCTAATGAAAGCAAAGCCTGGAAATACGATCAGGCATTTATGAAAAAAAGAAAAATAGATCTTGAAAATGCCTTAAAATCAGACTCAGCTGATGATCTAGCTGATATAAATGATAATACTGATACTGATGATCATCCTTCTGAAGTGCAGGATACAAATAAAAACTCAATTAGCACAAATGATGAAAATCCACATGCAGAAGAAAACAACACAGACAAGTCAAAAAAGATTGGAGAGCTGGAAGATAAATTAAACAATACAAATGACAAGCTTGAAAAAATAGAACTTCAGGAATCTATCGCACAAAACTACCTTGATCAAGATGAACCGGAAAAAGCACGAAAGAATATTATGGAAGCCATAGAGCTTGCAGAAAAGGAAGTGCAGCCTGACAAGCTGGGTGACCTACATAATACGCTGGCAAAAATTGAATTTGATGAAGGAAACTATGAAGCATCGCTGGAAAACTACACAAAAGCGGCTCAAAAGAAAACCCAGAGCGATAACCCTAAAGAGGCTGCCGAACTACACAACGAAGCAGGTATGCTTGCAGCAGATCTTTATCGATTTGACAAGGCCCTGGACCATTTTAACAATGCCTACCATTTGATGGAAAAACAAGGCAATAAACCTGCAATGACAAGCCTGCTTAACAATATTGGAAATATCTATTACGAAAAAGGCGACCTAGATAAAGCTCTTGATGCTTTTAAAAAGTCTCTCGACCTTGATAATGAACTTGGAAACAAAAAGAATGTTGCTTCCGGATTGAACAATATCGGATTAACCTATCAAAACAGTGGTGATTTTGATAAAGCCATTGAGTCATATGAACAATCTATTGCTGTTTCTGATGAATTGGGCAATCAAAAAGAAGTCTCAATCTCATTAAACAACATAGGTAATGCAAATTACGACTGGAACAAATTCAAACAAGCACTCGATTTTTATCATAAATCGTTAAAAATCAAAGAAGCAATTGATTATAAATCTGGTGTGGCATACACATTTCATAATATAGGTAACGTTCACAAAGCATTAAAAGAACCTAAAGAAGCAATCAAATATTACGAAAAAAGTAACCTTCTGGCCAAAGAGTTAAATCTTCATGATCTGGAAAGAAAAAATTACGAAGCCCTTTCGAAAGCTTACTACGCATTACAGGATTGTGATAATGCCTATAAATTTTACGAACTATTTACGCAAACCAATCCTCAAT
>PKSZ01000502.1 GCA_002869425.1 Marinilabiliales bacterium | reverse complement strand
GTACACTCCAATTTGAACGATCTTACCTTGATTTTGTACCCTACCATTCCATCTGTCGTTTTCATCGTGTGTATTACCATAGAAGCCATTTGTCTCAAAAATAATTTCGCCCCACCTGTCAAATACAACCAAGTCATAACAATCATTGCATTCTGCAACTCCAGTTGCTTCAGGTGTACAGTAAACATTCTCAGAGTTTGAAATCTCATGTGCCGCAACAGGAGTAAAGGCTGTTGGTGCATAGAATGTATGTTCAGGAGTGATTACTATCTGATGACTGATAGAGTCGTAACAACCATGTTCTGACCATACTTCAAGGTGAATGTCAAATGTATCTGCATAGCTAAAAGTTACCTGTGGATTTTGCTCATTGGTTTCAAACATATCACCAGACTCGTAGAAGTACCAGTGCCAGAATGCGGCGTTGGTTGATAAGTCAGAGAATTGTATGTTTGCCCTGAAAGAGCTTGCTGTTTCTGGACTCCATGTAAAATCAGCATCAGGTATTGGATATACACGGATTAAGTCGGAGACAGTTGACTCATTAGTACATCCGTCAGCAGAACTTACTGTTAGTGAAACATCAAATGATCCTGAACTTTCATAAATATGAGTTGGGAACTGTTCATTGGAAGTATTGATATCACCAGAGATGTCTCCAAAGTCCCATTCATAATTGGTGCCAATCAAATCATTGTAGTTTTCAAAAGACACTTCAATTGGTTCACAACCTGAAAGTATGCTTGGACGAATGTCTATAGTTGGAATTGGATTCACAACAATCAATAGTGAATCTACAACATTTGGTGAACATCCGTCTGATACAGTAACTGTATACCAGGTTGGAGTAGAAGGAGAAACATTAATTGATGGTGAGGTTACACCCATGTCTTCCCAGTAATAAATGTATGGTCCACCATTACCTCCTGATGCAAATGCTGAAACCGTAGAATTTTCACCATTACAGATTACAGAATCAGACAGATCCATTGCAAGGTTGATATTAGGATATACATTAATTGTAACAGAATCATATCCTGAAGACAGACATCCGTTTGCATCAACAGCTGAAACGTAATATGAAGTTGTACTTTCCGGACTTACAAACTGAATTTGATCATTGTTTGTTATTGATGGATGACTCCATTCATATGTGTATGGAGATGTTCCTCCGTAGCCATTTGCTGCAATTTGTACTTCCTCTCCGGAACATATAGTTGCTCCACCATTAAGTGTAACTGTAACAGGTGTTGGCTCATTAATATAGAATGAAATACCTTCAATTGGACAGTTTTGAGCATCATAAACTGTTAGCTCATAGTATCCAGCTTCCAGGTCTGTTGCCATTTGATCTGTTAATCCAGCTACCATATTATCCCAATGATATTCATAAGGAGCAGTACCATGTTCTAGATAGATTAAACTTGTTCCATCAGATCCTCCATGACAACTAACATCACTTGTTATAATCTCTGATACTACTGGTGGTTCTGTATAAAATATCTGTATTGAAAAGTTATCTACACAACTGTTCTCATCATATACTGAAACCATATGTGTACCCGGACATAGATTTTCAACATGCAATGTTGTATCCTGGCTTGGTGACCAGATAACAGAATAGTTACCGGTACCACCATCAGGATATATTGTTGCAACACCATTGCAGCTATTACAATACGCTGGAACGGCATCATAAGTTATGGATATTGGGTCAGGTTCATCTACCACATATGTTTCCATTTGCTCACAACCATTGTTATCTGTGATGATTACATTATAACTGTTTGCCGGTAAGTTACCCGCAACAGCATTTCCACTTGAAGGTGGAGTTAACCATGTATAATTATATACTGGTGTTCCTCCTGAAACAACAAGGTTAATAGAACCATTATTTCCACCATAACAACTTACGTCAACAATGGCTGAAGAAACAGATATTGATGCTGGATCTTCCAGAGTGATACTGGTTGAAGCTGTACAGCCGTGGTCATCAGTTACAACAAGGTCATATGTTTCTCCACAGAGACCTGATGCTTGTGCTGTTGTTTGACCAGAAGGATCATTCCATAAGTAAGAGTATGGTGGTGTACCTGCTGCAGCTTGTGCGATTGCTTGTCCATCACATGAACCAACACAAAGCGGATCCGTATGAGAAACAACTGCAGTCATCAACTCATTGGGCTCATTAATAGTAACTGAAGCTGAGTTTTGACACATTACACCATCAATAACTTGTATCGTATAATTTCCACTCGACAAGTTGTTTGCCGTTGTTTGGTTGCTTGAGGATGGATCGTTCCAGATGTAAGTATAAGGAAGAGTTCCTCCACTTACAGTAACTGTAGCACTTCCATCATTACCTCCATAACAAGAAACATCAGAAGCGATTACGCTTTCAATAACAGGGCCGCTGATATCATTAACAACAACCAGCATTGAAGCATCACAACCATTATTATCTGTTACAGTAAAGTAATAAGGACCTGAAGAAACGTTATAAATACCCAGAGAGTTATTGCCAACAGGATTTCCACTGTTATCTTCCCATTGATATGTATAACCCGGAGTACCTCCAGACACTTGAACCGTTGCTGCACCATCAGCTTGCTGACAATGTGCAGAATCTACAGAGTTAAGACTTACTCCCAATAAAGTTGGTCCTGTTATCTCAGCGTTTGCTGTAACTGTACAACCATGATCATCTGTTACTGTTAAGAAATAGGTTGAATCACATAAGTTCTCGATAGTGATTCCGGATTGTAGGGTTGACCATAAGTAGTTATATGGTGCTGTACCTCCAGTTACCACGGCATCAATTGAACCATCACAGTAATTATAGCATGATTCGTTTTCTGTATTCAGTGAAAGATTAAGTGCTGGTGGTTCACTTATGTATGCAAATGCTGTGTCTACACAACCCTGAGCATCTGTAACTGTAGCAATGTACGAGCCTGCACACATATCTGTAACAGAAGCATCTGTGGAACCATTTGCCCATCCATAGGTATATGGAATTGTTCCTCCGTATACATCTATAATCATGTAGGCATCACAAGCTCCATTACACGAAACATTACTATAGTTATCAATAGATGCTATTACAGGATCAGGTGACGTAACAAGTGCTGTGGCTATTTGTGTACAGTTGTTATCATCTATTACAGTAACAGTGTAACTTCCAGAACATAAGCCTAGCACAGTAGCTGTGTTTTGGCCATTTGAATCATTCCATGTATAATCAAATGTACCTGTACCTCCACTAGGAATTGCAGTTATTTGTCCATTGCAATCTCCACTACATGTTGTATTGATAACGTTTGTTACAACAGAAATAAATGGAGGTTCAGTTATTTCAACTGATTCTGAAATTGTACAACCATTTGCATCTGTTACCATTACAGAGTAGTTGCCATCACAAAGTAAATTAGCAGTTGCTGTACTATCGTCAACAATTGTCCATTCGTAAGAATACGGAGCAACACCACCGTTGATATTTGCCGTAGCAGAACCATCACATGACTGATAACAATTTGGATTCGTAGAAGTAATCAAAATGTCCAGTGCTGGAGGTTCTGTAATTGTTACATCAACAACGCTTACGCAACCATTTGAATCAGAAACAGCAACATTGTAGTTACCTGCAGTAAGGTTATTTGCAGTTGGTGTAAATTGTCCGTTTGGATCACTCCATGTGTATGAATATGGTGCTGTACCCCCTGTAACATCAACCGTAGCTGAACCATTATTTCCTCCATTACATGAAACATGTATGGTTTGCGAAGCAACAATGCTCGCTGTTGGTCCCGACTGGTCAACAATATTCCAGCATGAAGTAGCTGTACATCCTTTCACATCTTCAACTGTTACACAGTAGTTACCTGCATATAGATCAGTAATGTCTTCATCTGTTGAATTATATCCTGAAGGTCCAGCCCAATCATATGTAACGGGTACTGCTGCATTTTCAACATGAAGGTCAATAGCACCATCATTTAATCCACAGTTTGCGTTGAGTGTATCAATATAAAGGATAATTGGATCCGGATCAAGCAAGGATGTGTCTCCTGAAACCTGACAACCGTTTGCATCAGTTACTGTAACAGGATAGTTTCCTGCTGGAAGAGCAATTACTGATTGGGTTGTATTCAGGTTCTGCCATAAGTAAGAGTAAGGTTCAGTTCCTCCTGCAGGATCTGCCATTACAATACCATCACTACTTCCATTACAAACAGGTTCCGCAACGTTGAAACTTAACGTTAAGGAATCAGGTTCACTTATTGTTACACTGGTTGTGACAACACAGTTGTTGTCGTCTGTAACACTTAAATCATAAGTGCCACTACATAAGCCTGTAGCTGTTGCAGTAGTCTGAGCCGGACTTGTATTCCAAACGAAATCCAGTGGACCCGGACCTCCTCCATATGAAACAGTAGCTGTTCCATCACAGAAGTTATAGCATGAAACATCATCTGATGATGAGATTACTGCAGTTCCTGCTGCAATATTATTAACAGTAAATATCTGACTGGTTTCGCAACCATTGTCATCAGTTACTGTAATTGTATAAGAACCACCAGCTAATCCTGTTCCAGTACTTGCATTCAGTGTAGCATCATGACTCCATATGTATGTGTAATTCGAAGCAACCGTTACACCTCCTGCAGTAATTTCAATAATACCATTACTTTGATCGCAGTTTTCATCAGTTACTGTCCCAGACATGATCAATTCTGTAGGTTCAGTTATGGTTACTGAAGTTTCAACTGTACAACCATTATCATCTGTTATTGTAACATCTACTTGTCCTACGCTTAAACCACCCGTTTGGTCAGCAAGAGGTGTTGTTCCACTCGACCATTGATAGGAGTAAGGTGCTGTTCCACCAGAAGCTGTAACACTGGCAGAACCGTCAGAGCCACCAAAACAAGATACATGATTTATTATTGTGGCTGTTGCTGTAAGTTCTGTTGGTTCAGTAATGATTACATCAGCAACGGAATTACAGTTATTATCATCTGTAATGGTAACCTGGAAAGTACCAGCACACAGATTTGTTGCCATTGCATCTGTTTGTGAAGATACATCGTTCCATTCGTATAGGAATGGAGATGTTCCTCCAGAAGCAACCACAGTAATTTCGCCAGTAGCAAGACCGGAACAGTCAGCGGAAGTAACC
>PKSZ01000322.1 GCA_002869425.1 Marinilabiliales bacterium | reverse complement strand
ACCTCTTAAAGACGAAAAGGGTATTATTATTGGCGCACTGGAGTATGTGAATAATATTACAGAAACCAAAGCCGCTATGAATGAAGCGGATTTGAAAGTTTCTTACCTTAACAATATTCCAACACCAGTAATGGGTATTGATAAAGACTATAATGTAACTTTCATGAACCCAGCAGGAGCAACAGCAGTTGGTAAAACACCTGAAACATGCATGGGCGAAAAATGTTATAGCCTTTTTAATACGGGACATTGTAATACATCAGAGTGTCGTCTTTCACAAGCAATGCAAAAAGATGGTATCTTTTCCGGTGAAACAGAGGCTGCTTTACCAGGAGGTACAATTCCTGTTAATTATACAGGTGCTCCTTTGAAAAATGAAAAAGGACAAATAATTGGTGCTGTAGAATTTGTTCAGGATATTTCTGCAACAAAGCGTGCTATTGATGATGCTACTACAAAAGTGGATTATCTGAATAAAATTCCAACTCCGGTAATGGTTATTGACAGGGAATTTAATGTGAAATTCATGAATCCTGCTGGAGCTACTGCTGTAGGTAGGAAACCTGAGGACTGTGAAAACCAGAAATGCTACAGCTTATTCAACACTGAACATTGTAATACTGCTGATTGTCAAGTAGCTAAGGCAATGTCTCAAAATGGTGTATTTACAAACGATACTGTAGCAAAATTGCCAGGTGGTGTTCTACCTATACGTTATTCAGGAGCTCCAATTACCGATGAAGATGGTAAAATTATTGGTGGATTAGAATATGTATTGGATATTTCAAAAGAAATGGAAGTAACTGAAGGTATTCTGGATCTGGCCAAAGCAGCAGCTGAAGGACGACTTACAGAACGTGGTGAAGAAACTAAATTTGATGGTAATTATAAGCGAATTGTTGAAGCTGTTAATGCAACACTGGATAATGTTATCAATCCGTTGAATGTTGCAGCTGAATATATCGATAAAATATCCATTGGAGATATGCCAGAAAAAATTGTTGACACATACTATGGTGACTTCAATACTATTAAAAATAATATCAACTCATTGGTTGATGCAATCAACATGATTACGGATAGTGCGAAGAGTGTCGCTGATGGTAATCTTACAATTGAATTGTTACCTAGGTCTGAGGGTGACGAATTGATGATTGCATTATCCGAAATGGTTGAAAAACTGAAAGATATTGTAGGTAATGTAATTACTGCATCTGATAATATTGCTGCTGCAGCACAGGAAATGAGTGCTAATACACAGCAGGTATCACAAGGAGCCACAGAGCAGGCAAGTTCTGCTGAAGAGGTTTCTTCTTCAATGGAACAAATGTCATCCAATATTCAGCAAAACACAGACAATGCTCAACAAACAGAGAAAATTGCAGCCAAAGCAGCAGAAGATATTCTGGAAGGTAGCAACAATGTAAATCTCACTGTTGAATCTATGAATCAAATTGCTGAAAAAGTTTCTATTATTGGTGATATTGCATTTCAAACCAATATTCTTGCATTGAACGCAGCTGTTGAAGCAGCAAGAGCAGGAGAGCATGGTAAAGGTTTTGCTGTTGTTGCAGCAGAAGTTCGAAAACTGGCAGAAAGAAGTCAGGTTGCAGCTGGTGAAATTGATGAGCTATCAAAGTCAAGTGTTGATATTGCTGATAAGTCAGGAAAATTGCTTTCTGAAATTGTACCTGATATCCAAAAAACGGCCAAACTTGTTCAGGAAATTACTGCGGCAAGTATTGAACAGAATGGTGGAGCAGGACAAATTAACAATGCAATCAATCAATTGAATCAGGTTACTCAGCAAAATGCTGCCGCTTCAGAAGAAATGGCAACAGGAGCAGAAGAGCTGGCAAGTCAGGCAGATCAATTGCGTGAAATGGTTGGATTCTTCAATATTGGTGATAATGCTTCAAAAAGTGCTAAAAGCAAAAAAACAAATAAAAAAGCAGTTGCTGGAGGCAAAAAGCAAGCACCAAAACAAAAGCAGTCAACTAGTCTGCAGGGATTTAACATTAAACTAGATCCTAACGATTCAGGAGACAGCGAATACGAAAACTTCTAAGTTTTACATAGAGGCCGCACCAATTTTTCTAACTGGCTTGTATTTTATGGTGCGGCCTTTCCCTTTAAAATTTTCAATACTATGAAGCCGTCTTGTAAAATGTGTGGTAAGTGTTGTAGTTATGAGATACCGGTAACCATCCTAGATGTCGAAAGATTATCAAATTATTTGAACATTAGCCCAGGGGAAATATTCACTACATCACTGGAAAAGGATATCTCAATAAAAGCAGGATTGTATAAATTAAAGAAAGATCATACTGGTACATGTATTTTTCAAAAAGATAATAAATGTACCGTTCATTCTGCAAAACCAACCATTTGTCAACTCTACATATGCGAGAGCAGCAAGGACGATTATTATGAAGATGGTATTATAAAAAAAGACAAACAATGGGAAGAGTCTATTGCCAAACTGGTTTCAAAAATCTATATTGAAAAAAATGGTTTTAATTGGGATCAAACAGACTTCTTCAAGGCAATAGAAACTATAAGAAATAACATTAAAAACAAACACGACGACAAGCTTAGAATAGCCAGTAATGAGCAAGATCAACCTATCTGCATGATTTACAACTGTAATGAATGTGACAAAAAGGGAGAAATGGCAAAAGAAACGCTGGTTACAATATTTGATGTTGTGCGAATTTCAGAAAAAACAAAACAACCTGTTAAAAAAGTATTTGAAAAGTATTTGGATAAACAATTGAGTAAAGCAGGAACTTTTAAAACCAAAAGGAAAAACCACTGCATATTCTTCACTGAATCAAAATGCTGCAAATTAGATTCCAGCAGACCCAAACATTGTGAATTCACACCATGCCCACTTGAATGTGACAAACTGGGGAATTTTGATGCATTTTACGTTGGAGAGGGAACCTTATTAGACCAGTATAAGCATCATATCGCAATCAATCTTACCCAACAATATACCAGCAGAGAAGGAACAAAATACAATGATAAATTGTTTGACAAATATTTATTTACACTTAATAACCTAATTGAGTATAAAATTGGATTTAAAGAGTTTTGTGAAAAAGTTATTCAGTTTCGATATGATAAAAGCGAAATAGAACACTGCTAGTCTCGCTCATACATCAAGCTCATTTTTTCTTTATCCAGAATTGTGATCGTCTGACCATTAACTGAAATCATTTTTGATTTCTTTAATACTGCTAAAATTTTATTGGCACTTTCAATAGACAAACCAGCATAGTCTGCAATATCTTTACGAGTAAAAAGAGTATTGTCGTCTTGATTGTCAGATTGAAATTCATCCATATACAATAATGCCTCTGCAATTCTTGCATTTGCTGATTTGGTTGCCAAATCAGAAATTCTATTCAATAAAAACTCATAATCGTTACCGTACCAAGACAAAACATACTGACTGAACTTTTTGTTTTTAGCAATGATATCCTGCAGAATTTCAGTTTTAATATGACATACAATAGCCTTTTTTGCAACTTTAACAGTATATGGATAGGTAGTTGTTTCTGTGTTTAGTCTGGACAAACCAACAAACATTCCTTCTGATGCATATTTTACAATCATGCTTTTTCCTGCATTGTTTATAATTTCAAGTTGTAAAAGACCTTCCCTGATAAATAACGCCGAACTCACAAAACTTCCTTGCTTGATAATTATTTCTCCTTCATTATAATTCAAGGTTGTTTTATTCCTGAATAAATTCTCTGATTCTTCTTCATTAAGATCAATTTTCTTTCTGCAAAGAAAGCTGCAATCTTTACAAATAGCCTGCTTCATAAAATGATATTGTTTCTACAACAAAGGTATTATAAGTCAAAAAAAGATCAATAAGTAATATTACTATACTATTCAAGTAATTATACTATTGAAAGTAATATTATATTTTCTCATAGATATGAATAATATCATGGGTGCTTAATTGTCTGATAAAGATGATCGTAATATCTTTATGAAGCTACCATAAGAAATGAACTGTTTCCATTTATGGGATATTTGCGGTGTTTATTTATAAAAAATTACTCTAACAAAAATATTTACGAAAAATAGAAAATATGGAAGAAGCAACTACTAAAATCAATTCCTTTTTATCATTCAGATTGGGAGAAGAAACCTTTGCAGCAAATGTTAGCAGTGTGCTCAATATACTGGAAATGACTAAGATTACAGCAGTGCCTCAGGCTCCTGAATATATGAAGGGAGTGATTAATTTACGGGGAACTGTTCTGCCTGTTGTCGATACTAGAATAAAATTCGGTCTTCCGGAAATAGAATACACAAAAGATACATGTATCGTTGTTATGGATTTGAAGTTCGAAGATGAATCTATTTATGTAGGCAGTCTGGTTGATGGAGTAGAAGAAGTACTTGAGATTGAAAAAACAGATATACTACCAGCTCCAACCATTGGTAATAAATATAAATCTGATTTCATCAACGGTATGTTTAAACATGGTGAAGATAAATTTATTATGTTGCTGAATATGAATAAAGTATTCAATACTGATGATCTTGTAGTAATGCACGAAAATTTTAATGAAGAAATTAATTAATACTATTATTTCGTTTTCGAAGAGATTGTTTTGACTATTTATTTTGCATTTATATTTCATAACATCAAAAGGCAAAGCTGGTTGTTTAGTATCAGCTTTTTCTTTATGCAAGTGTTGTAAACCATAATTATAGGAAGATATATGTTGAAATACGAATTTGACCATAAGAGAAAACTAATTATTGAAACAGCACGAGGTGAGATTCGATTAACGGAGTTGATAGAGCATGAAAAGACAAAGTTTAATGATCCTGAACACAATGATTCTTATTCAATTTTTGTAGATTTAAGAAATTCAAAATTTGTCCTTACTGATCAAGATAAAGAAATGATTTTTAAATTGATTAAAGAATATACTGCTAAGATTAATGCAAAAAGGAAACTTGCTTTGTTAACATATAGTCCTGAAGAAGTAGTAACCTCGGAATTACTAAAAAGGAGAATGAGCAAATTAACTAATTTAAGATTGGAGATTTTTTCTACTGAAAATGCAGCATATAAATGGTTAAGCCTATGATTTGTAAAATGTATTTATTGGTGCGGGTTACAGCATCTGGTAAAATAAGACGAAGCGAATATCTGT
>PKSZ01000152.1 GCA_002869425.1 Marinilabiliales bacterium | reverse complement strand
CTCAACTATGCGATCAGTTCCTGATCCGTAGAAATTATGCAAAGTCTTTTGATGGATTTAAGACCAGGATACTCTCTAAAATATCGGCTATGACTATGATACAGTATCTGAATAGGTTTGTTTATAATAGACCTATAAATAATTTGAAAATCAATTTATGCTAAATGCACAACGAGTCAAATATCATAAACTTATATTGCACTTTTTATCAAAATTAACAATACATTGATAAATAATAATGCAGGTGTTATAACGAATATTAGTGACTTATGTTAAAGACTCTGCGAGAAAGACAATTAATCTGAAGTTCGGGTTACGTACCATTCCTCCTTTATCAGCACCAAACCATTATTATAGATAAAAGACCAGATATCACGGTTTTTATCATCAGTATTTGTAATCAGAAGTATTTCTCCTACATCTGTTGAATATGCTGTAACATACCAAAAGGTTAAACGATCCCCGGAATCTTTAAACCAGAAAATTTCTCCATCGCTATAAATTGCATCTTCAATTGATTTAAAAGCATAACGTTCAAGTTCTGTTTCTATGCCCAGATAATTACAGCTATTTGTCGATTCAGACTCGTCATAACTTAAAATAATATTCCCTATGTTTTTATCGGATTCATACCAATAAAAGATTTGATCGGTGCTGTCATACTTGTAATGCACAAGACTATCTACCCTATAGGTTCCTCCATAGTTCTTATTTTGCATTTTCATGGATTTCTCACAGGATAATACAATTATCCCAAGCAAAATAATTCCCAACAATATGTATTTAGTTCCACTCATCACTTAGTATATGAAATCGAATACCTACTGTTAACCGAAATCCTTTCAGATCGGATTTCACAACCTGATCGTCTTCACCAAAAGGCTCATATTCAAAATCTTCGTACTCCTGAGGAAGATAAGAATTGTCCAAGGATCCTTTTAGCACATACATGTAATGTGGATCATTGAGGTCTGAAGAATTGTCGCCAGCCAACCATTCTGCCCTGGCAAATAGACCAAATTTTTTCGCAGTCAAATAAACATGAAGCCCTCCAACACCTTGAATGGTTGTATAACTCCGATATTTGCCATTCAGGCCATAGTAATAGCCATTGTTGATTGTACCATCCGGATAAACGAAATACGAATCTACCCTAACAACTCCTGAACAAAACCCTCCGGTTGCAAAAATACCAAAATACTCGTTTCCATATCCAAAGCCAGCAACAGTGTTAAAACAATTCTGAGTTATATCAAACTGTCTCCTATCTCCAGTTGTATACTTTATTGAAGTACACGTGTTTACTCTATTATAACTAAACAATAGTTCCATGAAAAGCAGCTGAAATCCAGCTTCGTAATGTAAAGAGCCAGAGTTGTAATATGGTTCAACTTCTTGTATAATATTTTCCGAAAACTGGCCATAATAGCTAACCATAGAATTCGTAAAACTTGTAAATGATGGATATTTTGGTTTCGTGTGTGAATAACCCACGGAGAATTCAATTTGTGAATATCCCGCGTTTAATAGCAAACAGAAAATAAGAATCAATGTCAGCTTAACATTTTTCATTTGTATGATCTTATTTCTTGCAAGTTACAAAATTCATCTCACTATAAAATTGTCACTGGAGAATAATCTGTTGCCAGGCCAATTGCCAAAATGTAATCCCCCAGAAATTCCATTTGATCCTGCATCATTTGAAATAGTTAAAACCTTTGGGCAAAATAAAGATCCAGGGCTTTAAGATCAACACTTTTATTGCATATAAAAATCCCATTAAAATATCTTTCATTTTAAGATCCTTTGCTTTCAACGCAACTACCATAGTTATTAAAAAGCTTACCAGAAAATTCACCAGTCCTATCGTAAAAATACTTAAGCACATAACTAGCCCGAGCTGTGAAAACCAACTCATGTCAGATACCTGGCTGCCATAAGCAATATGGGAAGAGCTAAATGCAACATGGCGAATATCAAACGGTATCCCAGAAAACAAACCGATAGCTCCTGATAATCCTAAAAAGAATCCCAAACTAATACTACCAAAAAGTTTACCCAAGCGCTTAATTAATCCCCCATAGAAAACAGATAATGATTTCCTGTCTGCATAATTCTTATCTATACGCTTTTGTAATTGAAAATACAGGACGGCATTATCAAAATACCCTGCAATAAACCCAGACAAAGAAAGAAATACACCTGCAATTGCTGCATATAATAAAGCCAAAGAAATGCTAATATTGTTTTTATCAAGCAAATACTTGGCCTTATCCTGTTCAAAAAGGCTTTCTCCTGTTATTAGAACATAAATCTTCGAAACGGCATAAGAAAAAATAAAAGCCAGACTCAGATTACCAACAAATGAAATAAATTGCGACTTAGATACATCTGCAACCAGACCGGCAATTCGTTTTCTTGTCTTTCTTTTATCATCATAAATAACCACTTTACTTAAAAATGTATTTGCAGTCATAGCAGGCTGTTTTGTTGCAATTATTCCTCCAAGCAGATCAACAAGAATGAAGCACAAGGCATAATTTAAGCCAAAGAGCAGACCCTCCCCCAACAAAGAAAAGCCCCAGGATTCTATATAAATCTTAAACAATGCAAATATCGCAATGAAGAATCCTCCTATTATACTGGCCCAAAGTATTTTATAATACTCCTTTCTGTTATCTGCAATGTACTTTCCACCCGTATTTGTATTATGTTCAACAATTGTTCTTGTAAGAATTTTTAGCTTGGATTTAATAAAGTGACTTATCTTATTGTTTTCTCTTTCTATTCTTATCAGCTCTTCCAGTATCTCCTGTATTTCTTCTATCTTAACTTCTGGATGGCATAAGCGCAAAATATAACCGGCCAATGCAACATCTGAATTTAGTTTTGCAAGCCTGTAGGATAATTGAACATTTGTACCATAACTTTTGAACGATTTTTTAATTTTCTGTACATTTTCCTGAAGCAACCCCAATTGCCTGGAAATCATCTCTATACGATCCTTGCTTTCAGGCATACCACTAATGAATACACTATGCAATTGAAGACGATCCAGCCTTTCTTTAATATAAAGATTTTGCTGCTCTCCATTGATAATACTTGCCAACTCATTAAAAGAAACAAGTGCGTCCCTACGTATTGTAGCTCCTATAGATTGTTTTTCTTCTCTACATTTATTATTCAGGCACTCTACTTCATGCCATAGATCTCTATAATTAACTTTATTGTGAATGACAGCACGAATATCATTGTCTTCATAATACCTGGGCATTAGTTTCTGTATAAGCAAGCTCCATAATTCGGAAAAAAAGCTGCTTTTCTTTCTTATATAGCTTGGCAATAACAGCCCTTTATAGGTATATGTTGACAATTCTTTCAATGCAAAACAAATGTAGTAAAATAGCAACGTACAATAAAAATTATCGCTTCGAACTTATTATTCTATTCAAAGGAAATAAAAGGACCTTCTTTGGAATTTATTCAGAAATATAATGATGTGCGTATTCGCTTACAAAAGGCTCAAATTTATGCTAGGCTTTCATTTTTATTTGCTTCCCTAACAGGATTGTTTTCGAGCCAATTATTTGAGGATTTGAAGCGGATTTATGAGTTGAAAAAACACTTGTGATTATTTTGATTAACTATTCTTGAATACCAGTGAAAACGACTAAGTATCCCTTATAATCACTTTCTTCATTGTATGCAAAGCCAATGCCTATATCGGTATGGTTAACCCAGAATTCTTTCATGCCTAGAAGATGGCTTCTGTGATTTGTTCCTTCCTCAAAATGTGGAAGACCATTATCAAATATTAAGTTGATAATGTGTTCTTTGCCTAGTTTAGAACTGCCCCCTGAAATAGACTCAATGTAATTGTATTTATCCGTATCAGGCCAATCTTCAGGAAATACATATCCTTCTTGTTCTGCTAATTCACATGGACTTAATCCTTCTGGCGTGAAATGGTCAAAATAATTTCGTGTTGCCATATCTTCTGCCTTTTTTTGGGCAGCATTAGCAAGCTTGTTATTCCAATTAAATGGATGAATGGAATCAACATCACTTAAATCAACTCCTATTTCCTCCGAATAGATTGATGGGTTATTTCTAACATCATTCAAATAACCAAATGCAATTTGAGCTTCTGTTGTTAGTGGCAAAGTATCCACCTTTTCTTCTGTATCTTCTTTTTGGCAACCAAATACAAAAATAGAAATAAGTAATATGTAAGGTATAATATTCCTCATTAATTAAGTACAAAAGTAATAAATAACAAAAAAGCCTCACATTTCTGTAAGGCTTTCATTTTATTCGCTCATTATCAGCAACATTCCTTAATTATTGTATAGCTCATTACTTATTGGTCTGTCACCGGTAACATCAACACCAGCAGTTGTAATTTCTGCCTTATCCAGAACAGCAGAAGGAGTAACGTTTACGGTGCTTGCAACTCTACCAATATATTCACCATTTCCTTTAACAGCAATGATCTTATCCGTACCGTCTGTAGTAATAATAATCTGCTCACCCGGATAAACGGTAACATTATCGTTTTCTATAACAAGATCTGCTTCAACCTCAGTTGTTCCTGTTTTTAATTTGATTTTTGCTTGTCCTGGTGCCTCTTCATTTGCTTGGTTTGTTTGTGCAAAAGAAAAACTTGCGATAAGCGCAATTGCTAATGTAAATAGAACTTTTCTCATTTTTTAAGTTATTAGGTTATAAAAATAGCCCCGAATATCGAGACTTTTGCTGTTCCCCTCTAGCACTGATAACTATCAGGGAAACATGGTCAATCAATTATATATGTAAAATAAATACCCACCAGCATAAGAATGCACATAGATATAATGGAAAACAAATGAAGCTTTATAGGTTCTTTTCTTTTCTTTGCTATGCTTAGTCCAACAATTCCCATTACCAAAGCGGTAAACATAGCAAATATGGAGGCAAACAGCAGACCATAAACCAGCACACCATTTAAGATAAGTGCCCAGCCATCTACTCTTAGCCCACTTAGCAATGCAAACAACAGTACCATTACGATTGAAGCGATACTTATTATTACCGATGCCCTACCAAACTTTTTCATTCATGTGTATTATCAATAAAAAAGCCGCTAAATAGCGGCTTCCCATCTTTCTTGCTCCCCCTCTAGGACTTGAACCTAGGACCCCCTGATTAACAGTCAGGTGCTCTAACCAACTGAGCTAATGAGGAAAATCGG
>PKSZ01000698.1:5259-7741 GCA_002869425.1 Marinilabiliales bacterium | reverse complement strand
TAATTTTGAATATAACCTTTGTCATGAAGCACCTTTGTCATCTCCTTCTTTATCTTAGAAGAAGGCTCGGCTTTCTCAAGATTATTCTCAGTAAGGGCTAAAATATTATCCGTTATCTTTTGCGTGAAATAACCACGATAAATGTAACCCAAATTATCCTTTTGCATCGCTTTAAACAAAACGAATGCAAAATCAAGTACTTGTTTGTTTTCCGGCATAGTACAACACAGAAAAGTTAATAAAAAAACAGCTTAAATATAACATATATTATAGTATCCTCAAATGTTTATCGTCTAAAAGTATTAAAAATCATTCTCTCAATACTTTAAAGCACTTATCTCTATTGGCTTTTGAGCGCTTAGATTCATGATTGTATAATTGGATAATTAAAAAAAACATATTTACTTGTAACTTTTCTCGTACGTGTACGTCTTACGATCGAATTTGTTGCTTTTTAATGACTATAGAAGAATATAATAAAGCTGTTGACTTATACTCTGACAGAGTTTACCGTTTCATTATCAAAAACATAAAAGATAGTGAAAAGGCAAAAGATATTGTTCAGGATAGTTATGAAAAACTTTGGGTAAATGCAGAAAATGTCCAATTTGAAAAAGTAAGATCGTATTTATTTACTACTGCACACAATAAAATGATTGACAACATAAGGAAGGATAAAAGATTGTCCGATTTTGAAAAAATACCGGAATCATCGTACGAAGATCAATATTCAGACCTTAAGGAAGTTTTAAATAAAGCCCTTGAACAATTACCCGAAATCCAGCGAAGTGTAATAGTATTAAGAGATTATGAAGGATACTCTTACCAGGAAATTGGAGAAATGACCAGTCTGTCAGAATCACAGGTTAAAGTATACATATATCGAGCTAGGCTGTTTTTGAAAAAATATATTGGTAAAGTTGAAACTGTAATATAACAAAATGAACATAGACCGTCATAATTATGAATTATTCTTTATGGATTATCTGGATGGAAAGATGAATCCTGAAGAAACGGCTATGCTTATGGTTTTTCTGGCAAAAAATCCGGATTTACAAGATGAACTTGACGAAATGGAATCTGTTACACTTCCAATAACAGAAGAAACGTTTCCAAATAAAGAAAACTTAAAAAAAACAAGTATAACTGGCAGCTCATTCCAGGATTTATGTATTGCAAATCTTGAAGGAGATCTAAACGAAAGAGAAGAAGAATATTTCAATGAATTAATTGAAAAAGACAGCAAAAGAGAAAAAGAATACACGATTTACAAAAAAACAAAGCTTCAACCAGACTTAAACATTGTTTTTCCCAATAAGAAAATCCTTAAGAAAAAACAATATAAAATAGGAAGGATAATTTATCCTGTTCTTGCTGCAGCCGCAATCTTTTTATTAATGTTGTTTGTCTACAACTTAAACCAAGACCACACTACGCCAGATCAATCTGCACAAATTATTGTTGATAAAACTCAGAAAACCAGTCAGATTGCTCTGAATTCAAAAACAGGATTAATTGACAGCACATCTGCAACATTTAATTATTCTCCAATAAATCCAGACAACCAAAAAAAGCAAAAAGAGAATACAAAAGAGAAACAAAAGTCGCAAAAACAAATCAATGCCAATAACAAGAAAGGTAAGATCAAACACGAATCCATTGCATTGCTTGATTCGAGAAACACATGCTTAAATATTCATGATGAAAGCAAGCTGGCTATCCAAGAAAAACAAATAGAAATTTCAGCAATTGAACTTCCTAAAGATAAAAAGCAGGAAAACAACGCAAAGCAACAAAGCTTTATGTCTGTTAAAGAATTTATTGCAGCCAATATCAAAGAAAAAGTATTTCGCAAGAATGCAGATGAAAAAATTGATATGGTTGACATTGCAAACCTAACCCTTCGGGGAATTAACAAGATTGCTTCTTCTGATATGAATCTTTCATGGAAAGAGAGCAATGATAATGCTGAAATACTTGCTTTTTCAAGTGACAAAGTACAATTCGGCACAAAAATGAGAAAAAAATAACTTTCTCCTGTAACATTTCCATATGGTCGTCCGTCTTACGACCAAACAAAGCAACAAATAAAGAAAATAAAGTATTCACGATTTAATATTACAACCATGAAAACAATAGCAATTTTAACAAGTATCATTTTACTATTTTCCCTTTCAATATGTGCACAAACTGAAGCTGAAAACAGTGAAAATGCGCCTGACACTCAAAAAGCAGAAAAAGCGGAACCCAATTCAACTGAAAAGATCATTATGGAAGGTCCTGATACTACTCGTCTTAGGATTGGCTCAAAAAAAATCATCATAATAGATGAAAATAATGACATTACAATTGAAGGAGACACGACAGGATTTGACTTTGAATACGATAGTGAAGACAAAACCAATGATTTTGACGGACACTGGGGTGGTTTAGACATTGGAATGAACAACTATCTAAACAGCAACTATACCATGACACTTCC
>PKSZ01000698.1:0-5236 GCA_002869425.1 Marinilabiliales bacterium | reverse complement strand
TCATGGAACTTAATACTGGCCAGAGCTGGGGGATTAGCATCAATCCAATAGAACAAAATTTCAACATTTATAATGAACAAATTGGATTGGTAACAGGTTTGGGATTTGAATTCAACAATTATAAATTCGACAACAATATTGTTTTGGTAGATGATCCTGCAGGTGTTACCTACTTTCTTGACACGGTTCGCCAATTTTCAAAAAATAAACTTACGACCATTTATTTAAATATACCCCTTATTCTTGAAGCGCAAATTCCGGTTGGTGATGATGAAATTCATATTGGTGCCGGTATAATTGGTGGTGTAAAAATTGGTTCTCATACAAAGTATATTTATGAAAACAATGGCAACAAAATGAAAAACAAGCAATTTGAAGATTTCAACTTAAACTCTTTCAGGTACGGCGTTACGGCAAGAGTTGGGTACAAAGGAATTAATTTATTTGCAAACATGAATCTATCCAGCATGTTTGAAGACAATAAAGGACCTGAGCTATTCCCTGTTATGATTGGATTCAGCGTTGTTGGATTGTAACCATAACACAGGTCCGTCTATAAAATCCGCTTCGGCGGATTTTTTTTTACCAAATAGTTTCTACACCCTTAGGCTTCCCAATGGCATCTAACTGTTAATCCTTTCACACAAAAAATAGATCAAAACCATTAATTGCTGAAAGTTTAGACTAATTTCCGGATATACACTTCATAGTCAACTATGCCAGGAATATCAACA
Organism: Marinilabiliales bacterium; assembly: GCA_002869425.1. Taxonomy (GTDB): domain Bacteria; phylum Bacteroidota; class Bacteroidia; order Bacteroidales; family BM523; genus BM523. The sequence goes on along the minus strand of PKSZ01000698.1, from coordinate 4,502 downwards.
CCCAGTTCGGTAATAAAATGAATATAATATCTTTCGCCACCTGCCAGGTAAATATTATCAAATAAAAGAGAATCAAAAACACTTAGGTCTCCATCAGGCCTCCCCAACAATTCACCCTCATCGCTCCGGGTATAAAGATACAACCTTCCCTCCCGAATTTTCATGCCATCCTGATAAATAATATATCGGGCAGGTATCTGGTAGAAATCAAACGACTCCGTTACTCTTAATCTCAGATGAATATTATAAATTCCCACATTATCAGGTACTGAAAAAACTGTTGTTAGATACCTTTCAGCGCCCCAACGATGACCAAAAACATCATCACGAAAGTCATAAGCGATATCTGATTTGCATGAGCAAAAAAGCGAAACAAAAACAACAAAAATCAATCTAATAAACCATTTCATTCTCCGGCGCAAATGTTTTTCATTAAATTTACACATTCAAAACTAAAAATAATATTATCGACCGTGAACATTTTCTTAAAAATTATCACGATTACGAAAAGAAGACAAACACAGAATTGAAAGTTCAATACCCAAATAATATGAAAATTACAGGTATATCAGGTATTATCATTTTAACACTATTCCCAATACTGCTTTCGGCACAAACAATTACTCTTCATTATGCTATTCACCAAGGAGACATCAATAAGGTGCGAGAACTCCTAAACAAGGGATATAGTCTTCATAAAAAAGACCGAATTGGGAACACTGCACTAAACCTGGCGGCTTTTAGTGGAAACATTGAAATGGTTAAACTTCTGGTAGATTATGGCGCCGGCATAGACGATAAAGACGACAGAGGAAATACTGCGCTGATGCTGTCGGCACAAAAAGGCTATTCAAAAATTGTTAAGTACCTTCTTGACAACGGTGCCTATGTTAACGAAACCGGGAAAAATGGAAGAACCTCACTCATGATAGCTGCTGCATCCAAAATTACCAGCAACAATGTTATAATTATTGAAGATTTGATAATGTACGGTGCAGACATTAACCAAACAGATGACAATGGAAACACAGCTTTGGATTACGCTTCAACAAAAGAAATTGCTGATGCAATACAGCTGGCAGGCGGTGTAAAAGGAAAGGAACTTAAGTAATGAAAACAATACCCTTTATTTACCTAATATTATTATCTCTGGCTATTTCAGCTCAGACACATACGCTCTCCATACAAATTAATGAATATGGTAAAAACAAATTATTGTTGGCAAGCTATTACGGAGAAAAGAACTTTATTACAGACACTGCTGAAACCAATGATTCTGGTTTTGCATCATTCAATCTAAACGAAACGTACCTTCCCGGTATGTACAAAATTATACTGACAGACAATTCCTGGCTTACCGTTATTTATAACAAAGAAGATATCCGATTGTCTACACATGCATCTTTCCCAAATGATAGCCTTCAGGTGATTGAATCAAGCGAAAACCTCATTTATAAAACCTTTCAAAGTATGGATGAAATCTTCAGACTTCAACTGGACCTTATCACACCTGTTGTAAATTACTATCCTATTGAAGATGAATATTATCAAACTTCCTGCAGCAAATACACACAACTGCAAAAAGAAAGAGAAATGCTAATCTCAGAAATTATTGATAACAATCCAGATCTTTACGCAAGTAAGCTAATTGCTCTCCAAAAAACACCCGAAATTAAGGCAGAATGGACAGAAGAGGAAAAGCTCAGCTTTCTCAAAAACAATTATTTTGAAAATCTTGATTTAACTGACACTAGCTTACTCCGCACTAATGCATATAACAACATCATAATTAAATACTTATCATTGTACAGCAACCCTGAATTAACACAACAGGACCTTGAAAACGAGTTCATTAAAGCTGTTAAGATAATCATGAAAAAATGCAACCAAAACCCTGAAGTATATGACTTTATCATTGATTACTTAATGGCTGGATTTGAAAAATTTCAGTTCAACAAAGTAATCGATTTCATTGCTTCAAATTACCGCGAAGACAACTCCTGTGATGGTGAGAACGGCAAAAGCACACTGCAAAAAAGAATAGATAATTATACCAAACTTGCCGTTGGAATGGCTGCTCCTGATTTTTCAATCACTGATGACAGAGGAAGCACCTTAAAGCTGTCTGACTTCAACAACGATAAAATTGTTCTTGTTTTTTGGGCAAGCTGGTGCCCCCACTGTAAAGAACTGATTCCTGAAATCAAAAAAATGTACGATGAAAAAGGGGAAAAAAACTGGGAGGTAATTGCCATATCACTAGATAACGATAAAGAGGCCTGGATGCAATATATTACTGAAAATGACCTTGATTGGTTTAATGCATCAGAACTACTTGGATGGGAAAGTGAAATAGCAGATTTGTATAGCATATATGCTACTCCAACCATTTTCATTCTTGATAAAAACAAGAACATACTTGCTAAACCGTTAACGATCAATGGTATTATCAATGCCTTGTAATATTGATTTATAACAATTACAATGTCAAAGCAACTTTAACAAACATCACGTGAATACATTTAGTGAAGCGATAGTGGTACTAATGTCGCGTTGCACATACTCTGTTTATACAACAGCATAGATCGACACCAAGATTACAGGAACAAACTTCGCCTAGTTGGGTAATATTCTATTACAAAAAACACTATTTTGCATTTTTTAACAGCTTCAATCTCACCTTATATCCATGCTAAACAATTCAAAACAAAATAATTTCATATATTTGCGCTTCAACATCTGAAAACTATAATCACATGAAATCAAAAAGTTCAGAAATCTCTCCCAATGCATTGAACACGATAGTAGAAGGAACCACTATTGTTGGAACCATTCGCTCCAAAGGAGACATTCGCTTTGATGGTGAATTGGAAGGCGATATTAATTTAGCTGGTAAATTAGTAATTGGAACCAGCGGCAAAGTAAAGGGGCAAATAAAATGCAAAAATTCTGAAATTTTAGGAAAAGTTGAAGGACAGATTATAGTTGAAGACCTTTTAAGTCTAAAAGAAAGCGCCCAAATAACAGGAGATATCATAACAGGAAAACTTGCAGTTGAACCCGGTGCATCATTCACAGGAACCTGTAAAATGTCAGAGGGAAATATGGCCCATGCCAGGGAAGAATCAAACAAAAAAGGAAAAGAAAAAGAAGTCGCTTAACGCCTATGCCAGATATTCTTCCATTGCAATACAAATGGCTGTTATTATCATTGGAGGCACATTTGGAGGACTGAAAATAGATCAATGGCTGGAAACATCACCATTGTTTGTTGTAATATTGTCGATACTTTCTGTGGGAATTAGCATCTATATTGTTATCAAAGATTTATTGAAAAAATAATGTCGCAAAAACAACCTAACTACATTTTGTCCTTGTTTATTATTTCAACCATTCTGGCAGGTGCAGGTTGGTTGATTTTCAATTTCCTTTTTCCTGCGTATTATTTCAATATTTTTCCTGCAGTCATATTATTTTTTCTGGCCACAGCATTAATTAGTCATCGCTTCATAAACAAAATGTTTAAACAAAAGCCATCAAAATTTGTAAATAGTTTTATGCTTTTAAGCTTTATTCGGCTATTAATATATCTGTTCGGAGTATTAATATTTCTTTTTTACGACAAAGAAAATGCAATACCTTTTGTGGTTTCTTTATTTGTTTGTTATGTTGTTTACAGTGTTACTGAAGTCATTTATTCCCTCAGATTAACGAAAAATAAAAAGGCTCAATAATTGACCTGCATTTAATCGTATTTCACAAGTAATTTACAATATATTTTGTTATTTTTGTTTCGGAATCAAATTAATTAAAGTCATTCCGAATGGCACATCTAGTAAAAAAAAGCCTCATACTTATTCTTGCCTTTCTGGCTTTGTTTCTGATTAATCCAACATCCATCAATGCGAAGGATCATACTGACGAGCATTCTGGGGCACATGACGAAAAAGAAGGTTTTGATGCGGGTTCATTCATAATGGATCACATTGGAGATAGTCATAGCTGGCATATCATGACGGTTGGTGAAACGCACGTTTCCATTCCCCTGCCGGTTATCATTTACAGTACAAGTGAAAAAAACGGAGGATTGCACATTTTTCTATCTTCAAAATTTCACCATGGACATGCATCTTACGATGGTTTTAAAATCGCGGAAAGTGGCGACAACAAAGGAAAAATTGTAGAAGAACTAAGCGATGGTTCAGAAGTTACTCCTCTTGATTTTTCCATAACAAAAAACGTACTTTCACTATTTATCAGCTTATTAATCATTGTGTGGATATTTACTTCAATAGCTAAAAAATATAAAATCAGAGAAGGCAAAGCACCTAAAGGCATACAATCACTTCTTGAACCATTGATTCTTTTTATTCGTGATGATGTGGCCAAAGCGTCCATTGGTGAGAAGAAATACGAACGTTTTTTACCATTCCTTCTCACAATCTTCTTTTTCATCTTTTTCAATAATCTTCTTGGAATAATCCCTATTTTTCCTGGTGGTG
>PKSZ01000413.1 GCA_002869425.1 Marinilabiliales bacterium | reverse complement strand
TGCTGTATCTCTCTGGTCTCTAGAGGGTGTTTATAGGTTAATTCCTTTTAGCATTTTGGCTTCTGGATATATGCTATTTATTCTTAAGAAGTATCCAGCTAAAAAGCCTGATAGATCAGAATTAATGAAAAAATTACCCAAAGGAGAAAAAAAATTACTGACAGAACTTTTTGTTATCATAATTGGTATTGTGCTATTCAGGGCTTTGATAAAGTCTTCACTGGTTTTATATCTGCCAAGCTATGTTTATGAATTGGAAACCAACCTATGGCAGGGAGGAATCGCATTGTCTGTTCTTCAGCTTGCAGGTGCTGCTGGTGCTTTATTGGCAGGAAATTTTTCAGATAAGTTTAATGAAAGAACTGCATTGTTAATCATTACTATATTGACACCAATTTCGCTCATCTTCTTTTTTATTACTTCAGGTGTTATGTTCTTTTTTGTATTGATTATGATTGGGTTAACACTTTTTGCAACCAACCCTATTCTTCTTTCATTAATCAATAAAATAAATACGGGCAAAGCTGGGTATATGAATGGAATCTATTTTATGATTTCTCATTTGATATCGGCCTTGACTGTAATTTTGGTTAGCTTATTAGGCGATAAGCTCGGACTTCATAGTATGATGATATTATCATGTTTTGTTTCGCTTGGCTCTATTCCTTTTGCTGCTTATCTAACAATAAAAAATAAAAATGTTAAAAATAAATCGGTATGAAAATTATTTTCGCAGTACAAAAAAATGAAAATTGGGAATCTACTATTGATTCCAGGTTAGGAAGAGCTTATGGCTTTTTGGTTTATAATCAGGATTCTGATGAATTTACATGGTTGTCAAATAAAATAAATAAAAATGCTGGTCATGGCGCTGGAATACAGGCTGGACAAACCATATTGGAAACCGAATCAAATATGTTAATTACCGGCGGAGATATAGGTCCTAAAGCTATGCAGGTTATTGAAAAAAGCAATATGAAAATTATTATGAATGCAGGTGAAATATCTGTAAAAGAAGCCTATGATAAATACGTTAAGAAATAAAATTTATAAATGATGGAAAAATTGAATATTGATGGATTGGGAAAGGTAATATTGGTTGCATCAGGTAAAGGTGGTGTTGGAAAATCTACAGTTGCTGCAAATTTGGCTTTGTCATTATCTGCACAAGGTAAAAAAACAGCTTTACTGGATGCCGATATTTTTGGCCCTTCAGTTCCTGTAATGTTTGGCTTGGAAAATACTGCAGCACAGATAATTGAACGAGAAGGAAAGCAATTAATCAGACCTGTAAACAAGTTTGGAATTGATATTTTATCAATTGGTTTTTTTGTTAATGGTAAAGATGCGCTTATATGGCGCGGGCCTATGGCTTCTAATACATTAACACAGTTATTAGAAACTACAGATTGGCAGGAAAATGAGTTTCTGGTAATTGATTTACCCCCGGGTACAAGTGATATTCAATTAACCATTATTCAAAAATTGCATATTGCAGGATCATTGTTGGTTACAACCCCTCAAAATGTTGCATTGGCTGACGTTCGAAAAGCAGCCAATATGTTTTTAAAAGAAGATATCAATGTTCCGGTTTTTGGTGTGATTGAAAATATGTCATATTTTGTTCCTGCAAGCCATCCGGATGAAAAATATTTTCTTTTTGGAGAAGGAGGCGGAAATGCAATTGCAAAAGAGCTGGGTATTGAATTACTTGGTCAGATACCGATTGTAAAGGATATTTGTGATGCTGGTGATCTGGGAAAACCTGAATATCTAAATCAAAATGAGATTGTAAAATCAGTTTTTGATAAGATCTCATTGCAGATTATTAATCAATGCAATTAATTTAAAGATTATGAAAAGTTTGGTGATTACTTTATTTGCGGTGCTTGTAATGTATCCTTGTTTTTCACAGGAAGCTAAAGTAAATTCAGGTGCAGAAATTGAGTTTGCGAAAACTTTACACGATTATGGATCCATACAAAAAGGAGGTGATGGTAAATGTGTTTTTATATTTCAAAATACAGGAGATTCACCTTTGGTGTTAAGTAATTGTAAATCAAGTTGTGGTTGTACTGTTCCTGCATGGCCTAAAACACCTGTAGCTCCGGGTGCAAAAGATAGTATCATTGTCGAATATAATACAAACAGGTTGGGTGCTTTTACAAAGTCTGTTACCGTATATTCAAATGCATTAACCAATTCTGTAAGACTTATGATTAAAGGAAAAGTTGAATAAAAAAGTATTGTGAAATGAAATTGACTGTATTGTGTGATAATGTTGCAGGTAAGTATCTACAGGCTGAACATGGTGTTTCATACCTGATTGAAGAAGATATTGAACTCCTTTTTGATACAGGAAGTTCTGATTTATTTCTCAGGAATGCAGAAAAATTGGATATAGACATCAATGAAATAGAGCTGGTTGTTCTAAGCCACGGTCATTATGATCATGGTAATGGACTAAGGTATCTTGATAACAAAAGATTGGTATGTCATCCGGAAGTATTTACCAGTAGGTTTAATAAAAGAGATTTACGATACCTGGGTTTAAACATTGGTAGGGAAGAAGCAGAGCAAAAATTTGACATTCAATATTCCAGAGAGCCCCTTCAATTGTCGGAAAAGATTTATTTTTTGGGAGAGATACCTCGAAAAGATAATTCTTCAGGATCAACATCAGATTTTACAGATAGCAAAGGTTTGGTGGATATAGTCCCTGATGATTCAGCAATTGCTGTTGTTACAAAAAATGGATTGGTTGTTGTTACCGGCTGCGGTCATGCAGGCATATGCAATACATTAGAGCATGCAAAGAATGTAACAGGAATCAGTAAAATACATGCAATACTTGGAGGATTTCATTTAAAATGCAGAGATTCCAATACCATGCAAGTAATTGAGTATTTAAAAAATGAGAATGTGAAAAGAGTATATCCTTCGCATTGTGTGTCTTTTGAAGCAATGATTGAATTTTATAATGCTTTTGATATTTCTGTAATGAAAACAGGAGATATTTTATATTTCTAATTCAAATAGTAAATTTGTTCTTATGAGAAAAGTAGATACTTCTAAATTATCCGGTGATGAATGCTGGGGAGTTCAGATCAATGGGCTGAAACATTGTGAAAATTGTAAGTGGACAGGAATTAGTGCCTGTGAAGGAAAAAATATTGTGAAAACTGGCTATAACAGCAAAGGATACAAGATTGGATTACATGGCTTGGATGAAAATACCCTCAAAAAAGAGACTGTATAATCTGGTTTCAATCATATCAAAATATGATACAATTCATATAATATGATTTGTTTGATTTTAAATTGGACACTAATTTTGCATCAAATATGAGGTGTAATGACAGAGAAGTCCAAATTAAAAAATTATTCAATCCTGGCGGTTGATGATTCTGAAATCAATCTTCGTTTGTTGAAGGAAGTTTTAAAAGAATCACAAATTATTACATTAAATAGTGGTAATGATTGTTTGATATACTTAAAAGAGTATACTCCGGATATTATAGTATTAGACATTATGATGCCTGATATGAATGGGTTTGAAGTCTTATCGCATATTCGGGCTAACAAAGAAACAGAGAAAATTCCTGTCATCATGCTAACGGCAATGAGTAGAAAGGAAGCTGCTGCAGAATTGGTGAATTTCCAAGTACAGGGTTTTATACAAAAGCCATTTAAACCCAGAAAACTGATTAAACAAATCATTTCTATTCTGGATAAAAAGGAAGCCAAGAATTAACGATTAAGAAGAAGTTTTTATTAACTATCCGTTGTTTTGCTGCATCGGTAAATATCATTACATTTACCGCATTGAGGAATATATATTACATAGTAACGTGTTTTTTGCTGCTTCCGGTGTTTCTGCTTGCTCAAAATCCTTTCTTTAAAGAAATTCCAGTAAATAAGGTATTAAAAAAAACTAGGAAAGGGAAGGTTACTTCTATTCAATATGCAGAAAACAAAAGTTTTGTTGTAGCTGTTTCGTATGATGATATTTCAGAGTTATTCTATTTTACACCAGATAACCGAAAAGTAGCCTTGCAACTGAATGTAAATGGTTCTGAATCGCAACCATATTTAAGTAGAAGCAATGGGCGATATGTGGTTTTTACAGTTTCAGATCAGTTTCAGCTAACAGATATTTATATGGCGGATGTAGAGAAAAGGATAATGGCTCAGGTTACGGGCACCATCAAAAATGAATTTAATCCCAGTATTTGTAACGATGGCTCCAGGATTGTGTATGAGATAGGATCTGATCCTGAAAATCCCGATATGCATAGTAATATTATTTTATTTATTACCAATGGGGGCGAGCAAATTCAAGTTACGGATAAAAACAAAAATAAGCAGGCGTGTATTAGTGGTGATGGCACTAAAATTTTATACAAGGAAACAACTTTTGACGAAAAAGAATATTTGGTTATGTACGATATTCAAAATAAAACATCTGAAAATATTCAAACAGGCAAGGAGGGTCAATTTGGATATTTATCTACAAATTTCAATGGGGAGTATATACTGTTTAGCAAATTCAACGATTCTGGATAAAAATCAGCTTTATACAATATTCCAAATCGCCAGATGAAAAGCCTGAAGTTAACTTCTGCGCAATATCCTCAGTTTTCCGATAGAGATAGCAATATTGTATATATTGATAAAAAAGATACATATTTCAGGGTTCAGTTGGTCAATGCTTATACAAGGGATGAAAGAGAAATCGATGGCATTTTAAGGCCAACATACGATATTACAGAGGAAATCTTTCCCGATAAAAGAGTAGTAAGTTTAACTGATATACTGAATTCAGGAAGATCCATTTATAGTTTTTATGTGGCCTCTGATACAAGTATTGCTTTATGCCTTGAAGATAGTTTATATTATTTCCCACAGGCTCAGGATAAAGGATTCAGGCTTACAGCTCCTGATGAGCTGGCTCATGATGTCTCAATGAATGCTGATGGTACAAAATTGGTGTTTTCAAGCGACAGGAACAGGGTGGAAGATGTGATATTGATTGATCTGAAGAATAACAAACGAATAAATTTATCATCAAACGATGAAAGTGTGGATTTTCAGCCACATATAGATGCAGAAGGTGATTTAATTGTATATACAAGCGATAGGGATCTGGACGATAATGTATATTATACCAATATGAAAACCGGATTATCAAAAGTAATTCCTGGTAGTGGAACAGATGAGTTTGAGCCCAGAATTACTC
>PKSZ01000685.1 GCA_002869425.1 Marinilabiliales bacterium | reverse complement strand
TATTATATCTCCATGTACTTCGATAAAGTAGACCCCTTGTTGCAGATTTTCTACATTTATCATAATACTATTTCCAGACACGTGTAATTTCTCAATCAGTTTTCTTCCGGTAAGATCATATACCCTGACATAAAAGGGGTTAAATGCTTTGTCTTTTATGTCAACATTTACAAAATTTCCTGCCGGGTTAGGATAAACCCGGATATTGTCTTTTTTTTCAGGCTCTGGTATATCTTGATATTCTGATAGTTTGAACAACCAAAGATCACCATTGTTATTATCCATGGTAAATGCCACATCACCGTCACTTGATTTTGAATAAGCTGCTACAACTAGGCTTCCATCGTCGTTGGCAATAATATCTGATCCTGAGTCCCATTCCGATCCTCCGAATGCAGCAAACGTTTTACGCCCCCCATACATAGATATTTCATTTATAACTACATCTTTGCTAAAGCCCCACGAATTCTCATAGAGCCCAAAACCAATTGTAAGAAAACTATTATCAGGCAATTCGATGATCGATCTGACTCGTCCCATTGGCACATAACACCCCCAGCTTGTCCATATCGGATATCCATATCTGTCGAACCGGGTTACCCAGTAAGTGGAATAGCTGGTGTTCCCTGCAAAGTCAACTTCTCGGGAATATGTTAACCCACAGGCTATAAAACCACCGTCAAAGGTACCGGTAACATCATAGACATTATCTGTCCAGTTGCCACAATAACTTCTTGTCCATAGTGTGTCACCAATACTGTCCAGTTTTATGAACCATACATCTACACCATCACGATGATCAAAAACATCACCATTGTCTGATTCAGTGTGTCCCCCAATAATATACCCCCCATCGGATGTATAATCGAACTCGTTAGCTGAATCGTGGCTGAAACCTCCAAGTTTTTTAGACCATATTTCATTTCCGGCAGTGTCTATTTTCAAAATATACACATTGGGGCCCATAAGGTATGCAGAATCTCCTGCATAAGTGTCGCATTCGCCTGCAATAATAAGATTTCCGTCAGCTGTAGGCAATATGGTTTCTGTCTTGTCATATCCTGTCCCTCCGTAATTCTTTACCCAAATGGTATTGCCGTCCTGATCAAGCTTTATTACAAGAACATCAGTATCTCCCAGGTTTCCGGTTACATCATGGTCGTCGGAATCGGAATAACCGGCTACATATAAAAAACCGTCTTTCCCTTCCACAACCTTACAAGCCCTGTCTTCCCTTGACCCTCCCAGGTTCCTTGACCACAGCAATTGTCCCGCATCGTTTATCTTAAATACAAGAAAATCCCAATAGCCATAATTATCAGGAACTTCTGGCCCGGGAGACAAGGATTCGGCACCAAAAACATAACAACTGTCTGTTGTTCTGGCTACAGAATACATTTGATCCATATGGTTTCCGCTAACCCTGGTCTGCCATTCTATAAGTGGAGATTGCGAAAAGCAGACTGACGGTATTATTAATGCTGCCACCGGCACTAATCGCGCATATAAAACGAATATCAGGTATTTGCTAGTAGAGTTCAATTTGTATTGCTCGCATTTTATCCTTCCAATGCCCCCACATAATCAGCTTGTTATCTGCTTGTTTCAAATTGGTTACCGGGCGAAGTACTGTGCCGGTTTCTTTTATTCCCAAAATGTGCTCCTTTTTCTCAAGGCTTCCAAACTTGTCTATTTTTACCAGTGCCACCACCGTATGGTGAGGCATAAAGATATCAAGCTTATCCATACCATTTTCGTGCAGGTTGGCAGGATTATCGTTAAATATTATATAAAGATAGTCGTCTTTCAGCAGTGACGCAAACGATGACCAATATCCCTGTCCACATTTATACATTATCTGCCTTTTGGGAACTCTTTCGCTCCACAGTAGCACTCCATTGTTGTTGATCTTAAATACAATAATGTCGTTATGTTTGGTAGTCTTGTTATCTGTTTCCATGAATTTATCTTTCCGGTTTGGGTATTTTTTGTCATAACAAGGCTCTTTAATGTAGAATTCGGTAAGTAAATACAAGCCGTCATCTGCCTTTATAATATCCTGGATCGCATGATCCTTGAGTTCGATAGGAGTTTTGCTGAGACCAAATTGCGATTGCATCTTTTCCCGTTCTTTTTTCGGTTGGTTTTCAATGTAGACATTTCTGCCGAATGCTCTGTGCTTTTGAAATTGAATTTCAAAGGATTCTCCGTCTACTTTACAACATAAATATCCAGCTGCTCTTTTTCGTCCAATATTCGAATATAATCCTACTATATACAAATGGTTGTCTTTATCAAAACTCATTCGCGTTCCTGTAATGAATTTCCCATCCAGGTCAATATCCTGCTTTCGGATCCTAGTACCATTTCTGTCAATACAGTATAGTTTGTAATAATACTGAGGTTCTTTTTTTCTTTCGCCCTTTTCTCCTTCAAAACTGCATCTGTCCATGTAATAAACAGTTCCATCGTTATTGATTTTGTATTCAGACAGGCCATACCCCATTAGATTGTCATCCACAAGTGTATCTAAATTATACAGAAGTTTCAACTGGTTATCAAATACAGCAAACCTGAGTTGCTGGTTGTTATTCTCACCAAGTTTGTCAACATGGTATATGAGTAGTTTGGTACTATCAGGAGAGAAACAGTATTCCCAGGAAAATGCACCAACCCAGTAATCAGCTGCCCCCATAAAGGGCATATACCTTGCTGGATTTTCGGCTGAAGGTTTCTTTTGGACTTTCAGGAGCCTTTCGAACTCGTTGGCTGTTGAATCCAGATTGTGAAGGTGATAATGCAGCTCGAATTCAGATTGTGTATTCAGAAAGGAAGAAAACACATGAAGCCGGTTTTTCAGGACAATTGAAAATTCATATTTCATTCTGATGTTTCTGTACGACAGGTCAATTTCTTTTGAGCCGGTATGGTCAAGGTTTTTGTTGAAGTGCTCAACTGTAAAATACGGTAGTTTGTATAGCTTCTGAGGATAATAACAGAGCAGGTAGATATGGTCTGTATCGTGGCCAAGTACTTTTCTTATCCTTGATTTTTTAGGTAATTCTGTTTCCTGTCCGATCTTGTATCCGGACAGATTGCCAGATTGCTGTGCTGCAACAATGCTATAAATAGTTGCAAAAACAGTTAGTAGAATAATTTTCAGGTTCCGCATTACTTGTTGTACAGGTTTAAAAGATTGTGACAAAAAAATGTGAAATATTCAAATTCCTGCTATTTTTTAACTGTCGGCCCAGTTTAATATTGATGGGCGCTATGTCGGTTATGTCTTTATAGTTGAATTCTTTTTGAGTGTCGAACCTAAAGCCCAGGCCAAGAGTGATATCGAGGGTTAATTTGCTCGGCAGAAAAAAATGCATTCCAAGATTTGCTGTGAGATCAATAAAGTTGTTACCTTTTTTTACAAAGTAGTTCCTGTTTCTGATGGTAATACCTGTGTATTTTTCCCCGCCGTAAAATTCACTGTATCTGCGCAGCTGTAGACTAAGGCTATATCCTGCACCCGGCTTATCAACAAAAAAGCCATCCATCACTACATCGGGTACTTCCCCCACATAGTACGGAAAAATATAGCCAGCACCTGCTTCTATACTGTAATCACCAATCGGGATTCTTTCATAGAAAAGGGACAGGTCTCCGTTTACAAGGGAAGCTATGCTCGCTTTGATAATATGTTCGGTTGGAGATTTTTCAGGTGCACCGGATATATAGTCGGAATCATCTTGCGCAATTAATTGACCTGTAAAGGCAAACAATAGTAAGCCGTTTAGGCATATTGTTTTTATTAACAAATTCATACAAATAGGTTTACATTTCCTTGCAAAAATAACAGATATTTTTACACATATAAAAACAGGTGATAACCTGAATTAACACCTGCTTTGCAGTATAACAAAGTACTACTTATTGAGATTCAAGTGCACTTACTCTTTGCAGAAGATCTTGTATTTGTTGTTGTTGAGTATCTATAGTTGTCTGCTGTGTTTCGATGGTTGTTTGTTGTTCTTTTACTGCTTCAATAAGGACACCAATGAATCCATCGTAATTTACTGTTTTGAATGTTTCCGATGGCAGGTTTTCAAACTCATTTCCGGGAGTTGTAACTGTGCTGACAAGATTGGGAAATACCTGCTCTACATTCTGTGCAATAACACCAAACTGAAGCGTTGTTTTTTTGTTTGGATCCTTCCAGTTAAATGATACCCCATCTATCTGTTTCAGATTTGTAATAGCATTGGTAAGGGGCTGAATGTTCTTTTTAAGGGTTGAGTCAGACATTTGTGTGTATGGGCCATCTGCCTGGACTTCTCCATAAAATCGCCATATGTAGTTGTCTGAGCCACCGGGATATACCAGGGCAAGATGATCACCTCCCCTCAGAAAGTACATGTTTCCGTCTCCACTGTTTATTACACAGTAATGTGAAGGTTCAACCGGGTCTTCATTAAAGTAGGTTTGAAGCAGCAGACCTTCCCTGTTGTTTTGGCTGTATTGTACATAAGTGGGAGTAAAACTGTTGCCATTGCCATCTGGTTTTGCTTTATGAGCCAGCCAACAAAAATTGCTTCCATTTACCAGGCCGTCCATCTGAAATTTAAGTTCTCCGGCAAATGATTCAAGGTGAAAACCATTGACAGAAGAAGTTTCCATTTGCAGCTGGTAAGTGGGGTTATCTGTTCCTATTCCAATTTTTCCTGTATTATAGTAGGCATTGTTACCGTTCTTCTTCCAAATGCTTTGCCCAAGTTGCTTCCATGCACTACCATCGTGATACCAGTATCCTTTGTCATCACCATCATCTGTGACATAAACTGTTAAACCTTCGGCAGCGCCGGTGGTCATAGCATCTCTCTCGGCAAGGGTTACCCTGGGAAGTAATACACCTTTCTTTGTTCCTGTGAGCCCGTCACAGTTTACATCGAGCACAGCAGAAGCATGCGGTGCCGTTTGATCAAAGTTAATACTAACCCCTTCCTGGGTCGTGGTTTGGGCGGTGGCAAAGTTTGACACACCAAATGCAATTGCAATAGTTAACAGCACTGATAAGCACTTGAAATAACCGGACAACTTCATTGTTTTCATAATATTATAGTTTTAATGTTATTTACTTTGTTAAGATTATCATTCGTTATTAATATTCACTACTAGGAAAGCTTATGCCAGAACAATTTGGGGTGCTTTGGTTTGACTTCTGGTGTAACACGTCTTCTTCTATCATCTGAGCC
>PKSZ01000681.1 GCA_002869425.1 Marinilabiliales bacterium | reverse complement strand
AAATCTGGATAAAATGAAAAGTTTAACGAAAGGATTGCTGGTGATAATGGTATTGTTGACCAGTGTTTTAGTTCAGAAAGCAGTAGCCTGTGAATTTGAATTTAAAGTTGATGGCGACAAAAAAGAAGTTTACAAAGCTGGAGATGTTGTGGTTGTCAAAGTAAAAGTAACATTTACACACATGGTTTGTGATGTAGGTATTCAAAAAACAAAATTTGAAACCGATGGTCTTAAAATTGAAGGAGCTACCGACTGGAAAGAAACTTCACCTGGAATATGGGAAAGAAAGCTGAAGTTGAAAGTTACCGGTAACGATAAAGGAGAATTGGTTCTCTCTGGTACACGAACATGTAATAAAACAGGAGGATACGGTTCTTTGAAACTAAACGGCGAAGCCAAGTAAGTAATGCAGAAGAATAAAAGTATATCAGGGCAATGGCTATTCACCATTGCCTTGTTGTTTCTGGTAGTTTGTATAAGCCCATATGCAGGGGCTCAGGATACAACGGGTGAGGATGAGTTTAAAGCCTGGAGTGAAGAAGGCACTCAAAATCAAACAAATGAGTTTTCCGAATGGAACGAAGATGAAGCGCAGGATGAGTTCTCAGACTGGGATGAAGGAGATGATGAGTTTAGCGATTGGTCTGAAGGTGATGAGTTTTCTGAATTTTCAGAATACACTGAAGAAGATTCTTCCACTACATGCAAACACAGCTGTAATAATTCATGTGGCGCTAAGGGTGAAATTGATTTGGGATTTGCTAAAATTAAAACGGATAAATTTAATTGGACGCTGAGTATTATGTTGGCTACAATACTTGCCGGAATACTTGTGCGCTTTGGTGCAGGACGAAAATTAAGAGGAATATTTCTTATTTCATCTATATTAATTCTGGGCTTTTGGAAAGTAGGATGTACAGGATGTCCCATTACTACACTAATGGACTTTGTTCTGTACACAGCCGGATATGCAGATTATATAGGGTTTGGCTTGTTGTTTATAGGTCTTATTTTGATAACTTATTTTTTGGGGCAGGTTTGGTGCGGATGGATTTGTCCGTTCGGAGCTTTGCAGGAGCTACTTTACTTACCGGGTAAAGCTAAATGGCTAGTAAGTCACAAAACAAAAAAGGCATTCCTGATTAGCAGAATTGTTCTCCTCATTGCATTGCTGATTCAGTTAGGTGTAATGGGAACAAAGTATTGGTGCAATATCGATCCGTTTACTAATATTTTTGCATTTCGTGCATTTTTCGATTTTGTTTTAACTGCTACAAGTTTCCATACGGAGATGATTATCGTAATTATTTTAATTCTTTTATTGCTGGTGACATCTGTTTTGTCATACAGACCATTTTGTCGTACAATGTGTCCTGTTGGATTCATTCTCGGACAGGTTGCTCGTATTCCCGGAGCTGCACTAGTTGGAATTGATGGAAAATGTGCTTCGTGCAAAATGTGTAACAATGCATGTACATATAATGCCATTATACGGGCAGATAAGGTAAGTGTTCTTGACAATACAGATTGTATTGCCTGTGGCGACTGTATGGATGCATGTCCGAAGGATGGTCTTACTTTTATGAAAAATAGTAGAAAGGTAAAAGCAAAGGTTATTTGTAAACATGGAGAATGTGAATTCAAGTAGGATACTGCTTTTTGTTGGTTTATTTCTTGCTGTTGCAACAGCTTATGCACAGCAGGATTGTCGTAGTCATATTGGCGGGAATTTAAAACCAATATCTAAAAAGATTCCTATACGATGGGCAGTAGAGGGTGTTGCGTCTCATGGATTGATGGATGATAGACAGATAAGCAATGCTATGTTTTTTGCAGCTTTGAATATTCCCGTTAAAAAGCATGAGTTTTATTTTGAAGGCGGATACAAAGGATGGCGAAATTCACTAGGGTTTCCAGAAGATGGAAACTTTGGTCATAATTATGTAGGTCTGGGTTTGTTTCAAAAAAACAGGCTGGGTATGCGTGAAGCTTTTTATCGCTATAGAACAAAAGAGACAACACTAATGGCAGGACTTCATTCCATGAAATCTCCTGATCATTTCTTGATCAATGAACGGGCGCTGGGAGCATCTGTAAAGCATGCAATTGGACCATTAGAAGTAAATATCAATGCTGCAGCATTTAAGAAGGATTTTGCAAGAATGGGAAATTTCTGCGGTGTACGATACTTATACAATACAGCACATCCAACAAATGAAATTTTGCCTGGTGAAGCCATAGGTGAAACCAATGCTACTATGCTAACGCTTATCTGGAACCATCAATATGTTAAACCTGTTGAATCTTCTACGGAAGATGAGTTTAAACCCATGGGGGAAGATGAATTCAAGCCTGTGAATGAGGATGAATTCAAACCGGTTGAGGAAGATGAATTTAAGGAAGTGAGTGAGGATGAATTTAAATCAACAGATGAGTTTGGCGAATTTGATGAATTCTCATCGTTTGAAGAAGAAAAATCCAAATTATCCATTAAAGATTTGTTTACCCGATCAGGTGTTTATTTGTATGATGAATTTGGCTATCGATATGAGAAGATAAGGATTTATTATGGAGCATATACATCCATCAGCTTACCCGCAGAGATAAATCTTGATATTCAGGTTATTCACCAGTTGGTAGAAAATTCGCAGGCGCTGGGTTATTTTGCAAAAGCCCGCAAGTCGGTTTCATGGAGTGGAGCCAATAGATCATCATTTTCACTGGGGTATTTCGGACGATACAGTATTGATGAAGGAGCTTGGTTAATGCCTGGTTTTTCCAATTATTACATGGGAGAAATTATTCGTTTTGACATTTTTGATGCACCACTAGCTTTGGCAGAAATAAAACAGAATTTTTCGGGAGATCTTAAACCATATATTAGAGTGCGTGGTGTTCAACTTTTACATTCATCCAACACTACGGTTGCAGACCTTGAAGCAGGTTTGTTTTTATTAAAGCATATTCGTCTCACCGGAATATTTAGTTTTATTCAGTCAGAAATATTTGAAAATCCAAAATATATGGCGCGTTTTGAAATGAGAGGTACTTTTTAATTAGAGAAAATGAATTGTAAATCTGAAGATAATTCAAGAAGAAAATTTCTGAAAACTTTTACAAATCTGTCGATAGGTGGTGCATTGATTTATTCTGTACCTATGCTTTCTGGATGTAAGAAGAGTTGGTATGCCAGTTATTTTGTAAATTCTGATAAGTGTATTGGTTGTGGAGAATGTATTGAAGCCTGCTTTCATAATGCATTGTTCTTACCAGAAAAAAGCATTTATTCAATAGACTTGTCGAAGTGCATAGATTGTGGTCAGTGCAGATCAACTTGTACACAGGATGCCATTATGATTCCTGCAGTACGCTATTTAATCGATAAGCAAACTTGTAGAGAATGTGGTGAATGTATGCCTGTTTGTCCGGAAGGGGCTATTGAAGTAAGTATTGTTGATTATGAGATAGATAATGATCTGTGTCGTGATTGTGGACAATGTTTACCTGCCTGTGAATACAATGCAATCCAAATACCGGATATTTCCTATACAATTGATGCAGATAATTGTCGTGATTGTGGACAATGTGTAAGTACATGCGAAGAAAGTGCAATACATATTTCTGTACTAAATTATTCAATCAATGAAGCTGATTGTATTGATTGCGGATTGTGTGTGCCGGTTTGTACGCATAATGCCATTGAAATATCTGTATCAGAGTATTCAATAGATCAGAGTAAGTGTGTAGAGTGTGGCCTGTGTATGCCTGTTTGTGAGCAGAATGCAATACATATAAGTGTGTCGGAATATTCGATAAATTCAACTACCTGTGTTGAATGTGGACAATGCAAGCCTGTATGCGCACAGAATGCAATTGAAGTTTCTGTGCCAAATTATAGTGTTTCCAGTTATAATCAATATACGCATGCTGGATGTGTAGGCTGTGGCGATTGTGTTGATGCATGTGAAGATAATGCTATTTCATTTTTAAACGCAAAGGATTATTACACCTTCACTTCTGTAAATTGTTGTAGTCAAAAACCATGCTATACGGCTTGTCCGCAAAATGCAATAAGTTTTGTCGGAGGGTTGATTCAAATTAATAATTCATTGTGTATTCGTTGCGGTGAATGTGCAGATATATGTCCGAAAAATAAAATTATTCCCAATACTGCTGTTATAAATCAAACGGCTTGTACGCATTGTGGAAAATGTTATGATGCGTGTACTTATAGTGCAGTTGGAAAGTCATACCCAAATGGACAATCAACTCCACAAATCAACCAGTCACTTTGTATACATTGTGGAGATTGTGTTAATGATTTTACATGTGATGAGAATGCAATCGTTGTAACTCCTCCTGCTGATTATAGTTCACCGGTAATTGATCAGGATGAATGCATTAACTGCGGCGATTGTGTCAATAATTTTACTTGTGATGAGGCCGCTATTATTGAAACGCCTCCAGCCAATTACAGTTCGCCTCAGATCAATCAGGATAACTGTGTTCATTGTGGCGATTGTATTACTGAGTTTACTTGTGAGCAGGGTGCTATAATCCAGGAAACTCCAACAGATTATCAGGATCCCTATATTGATCAAAATCAATGCATAAAGTGCGGTGACTGTTATACCGATAATGCTTGTGAATATGACCATATTCATAAAAACTTACCTGCAGATTATGTTCCGGGTTACATTTCCCAGGATGAGTGTGAAAAATGCGGTGAATGTTTACTCACTTCAGCATGCCCTTATAATGCCATTTACAAGGATAAGCCTGCAGATTATAAGCCTCCGGTTATCAATACGGAGCTGTGTACAAATTGCGGAGAATGTCTTGCTAACAATGCTTGTCCGTATGATGTTATCAGCAAATATGAGCCACCGGAGTATTTCGACTCCTATATTGATCAGTCAAAATGTATCAGTTGTGGAGACTGTATTGAGGAAAATGCTTGTGATGAGTATAATGCCATTGATCGCTTGATAAGAAATGCACAGATTGATCAGGATAAATGTACAAAGTGCGGGAAATGTGAGCCTTCCTGCCCTGTAGAAGCTATTGAAGAAAAAGATTTGTAGTAATTAAACCATTTTACAGTATAAGAGTCTTATAATAAATTATTTATAATAATTCTGAGAAAGAAAATATCCATATTAACAAAAGGTTTTTATTCCAGCTATTCTCAGATATTTTTTTCTGATAACAGTATATTCGCTGTAATATTAATTCTGGTTACGTTTTT
>PKSZ01000536.1 GCA_002869425.1 Marinilabiliales bacterium | reverse complement strand
CATTAATATCGAAAAGCTCAAATGAAAAATAACTTTCGTTTTCAAGTTCTATGTTGATATAATCACTTGTAGGGTTTGGATAAATTTTGAAATTAGTGGAAACTGGTGTTTCAATTTGTACTGTTCCGCAGAAACTAATATCTGGATCTATCACTCCATTGTTAATATCAATAAAGGGGTATGAAGGAGGAGGTGTTTGATCGCATAAGTCGAATGAACCTAATAAAGCTCCATCATTTCCTGTTGAGTTGGATACTGTAATCTGGCCATTGATTCCTGCTATTGTATCAAAATTCATCCAGTTATTTAGTACGGTCATTTGGCCTTCAATATTATAATAGGCTATGCTGGAATCCAGATTGCTATTCATAAAATCATTCCCAATATTTATTGACGCTGATTGTGCATGATTAACGTATCCCGAGTTTAAAAAGTCGTAGTTTCCAGTTGCTGTACCAGATTGAAATTCAAATAATCCCAGGTTCGTCATATCATCAAACTCAAAGAATCCGGTATTTGTGAAAACACCTGTATTTGTAAAGTTCTCAAAGTAGCAGTCTCCTGAATTACTGAATGTATTTTCTGATGTATAGTTCAGTGCGTTTATTTCTCCGCTATTTGTAATTGTTCCGGCATTAAATAAACTGTCGATTTCGGCAATTACACCCAAGTTAGAAAGGTTTGAACTATTGAACATTGAAATATTGACCAGTAAGCTGTCGTTTATTGTTGTGGTTCCGTTTCCAAGGTATAAATAGTCGGTATGAAATTTTCCATTAACAATAACACTGGCATCAGAAGTTGCAAAATATCTTTCATTGCCATCTTTTATAAGACTGGCTCCATTATTAATGATTAAAGTATTCGTTAAGAAGAAATCGGTATCCAACGTTACATCGTTTGAGACGGTGATTTCATCTCCCGGAGTTGGTATACACATACAATCCCAGGTCGTGGGTGTTGTCCAGTTACCATCTGATACTGATTCAATCTGTCCATTGGAAATAATGGGAGTGTACATATACTCAATCTCTAGTATTTCGCTTTCATCAGGGTTAAGTTTGATTGTTGCAACCGGATAATGTAGTTCGTTTGTTATAAAGAAATAGTTAACAACAGTATCTCTGCTAACTTCTTGTGTATATACCGGACTTCCATTTAATTCAATGATGAGATTTGCAACATTAATTGTATTTTCTTTAATTCTTAGCACATCATCATAAAAACCATATGGAGTGGAAATTGATCCCCATGCATCACAGTTTAGTGTTTTATTTGATGTAGATACGTAGAAAGTATCCATATCAGCTGGATTGTAATCATAAGCGATTTCCCATTCTGAATAATCTGTAAATGAGGATCCATAAGTAACTGGAGTTCCCAGTAAAAGACTTGGATCTGTGAAGTTAATGGTCATCAGGTTAGGAAATTCGGCTCTCATTCCAACGATTTCCATTCCGCTGTTGCTTACATTATAAAACATATAACCAGTAGAGTCTCCATTACATAAATTAGCTGTAGGAAAATCTCCGCTAAATGGAAGACCTGACGGATCAAAATATGCAATTGCAGAAGCGGAGTCTTCATCAAGACCTGTTAAGTCCCAGTTTTGATTTCCTGATGGTGTTCCCAGATCAACTACGCAATTTGTGTCAATATAAAACAGGAATGTGTCTCCTACGGCTGGTAAATCAGTACTCGTAAAAGTTATTTGAGCAAAAGAGAAGTATGGGAGGAGACAAATCAGAAATAGAATTTTTTTCATATCTGTAGGTTTAATTAATTGATTCATAAAAGTATAAAATATTCTTCTATACTAAAACACATATTTGGTGAATATCCCTTACTTGATGACTAAAGAATTCCTCCTGCAACAAAAGGGTAGGCTACACCAAAAACAGTAACTGTAGCATCAGGATCGCAATCGCCATCACCAAAATCAACAGTTATAGTAGGTAGTCCTTCAATATCAATGTCAATAATACCACTTCTTGTATGTTCACATCCGACGAGATAGTTGAGCTTTTCAACAATTGTAATGGTGTATTCTGTTCCTTCACTATTGGTACCGTTTGCATATCCTGTTACATCATATTCGTCATCGTATGGATTTAGTACAGTTGATTCACCTGCAGTCCATTCATGATTTCTTGTTGAAGACCAATAATTCTGATAACCATCTGGTGATGTAATAATAGCATCTTCTACTTCAACTGTATAATTGATGTTACCGGCGTTATTTCTTCCATTATTGGTTATGGTTTTTAAACCTTCTACTTTATAATTATTAACGAAGTAATTGTCAAAACTAATGGTCGTGATACAATCTTCATTGGCATACCAATCGCTTGTTTCTACAATGATTTTTCCTCTTCGTTGAATTCCGTCTTCACAAAGATAGTTTTGAGAGCCAAAATCAATCGTTACAGTCTTTGGCCAGCTTGTAAGGTCAAAAGGTGTAATTGAAAAGTTTGGATATCCTGATTTGTTGGATTTTGAGCCACCGTTTAAATCACCATTGGTTTCTTTGACAGCCTTATCTACCTGATTAAAAACATCTGCAAAAATAAACTGCGTTGTGGTTTCTTCTTTGGCAACTGTTACAGCGTCTGATGCTGCTTTTTCATCCTTTTGATCAGATTGTTGCTCTGGTGTTGTCTCGATAGTTTCATTGGTTTTGTTACAAGATAGAAGAGACAATGAAAATACAATTGAAATTACTGTAATAATGATTTTTTTCGTTTTCATAATTTTTGTTATTTTAAACATTAACAATTGATACAAAGTTAAAACGCTGTTATAACCAGCGCCAGAGCATATATACCTTTTTAATTAGGTCACTTTGGAGGTTTATAACAGGTATTTTTACCTACTTTATGACGGGTGTCTATTTTGTTAGCGGACTGGGGGCAGATGAAAAGGTTTTTCAAAACCTTCATATTCATTCTGATACAACGACTATACAATGGGTTGATCCAGCCGGGAGAGAAACAATATCTGAGTATGCATTAAGATTGACAGATCAGATAAAATCAGCAAATTCTGTTTTGGTCGGTGTTTCCTTTGGTGGAATAATAGCTTTAGAGATAGCACGATTGCTTCCTGTGAAGAAGGTAATTTTAATATCAAGTATGAAATCACCTGAAGAAATTCCATCCAGAATTCGTTTTATTGGCAAATGTGGATTGCAAAAAGTATTTCCAGCTCATAGTATGCCTTGGTGTGATTCTGTTACAATGAAACTTTTTGGTGCCGTTAGTGATTTTGATAAAGTATTATTGAAAACGGTGCTCCGAAGTATGAATACAGGTTTTGTAAATTGGGCATTTAAAGCCATGTCTCACTGGCAAGGTGTGAAATTAGAGTGTGATATTTTGCATGTTCATGGAACATCTGATAAGATTATTCCCATTCAAAATGTAAGAGCTGACATTGAGATTTCGGACGGTACGCACTTTATGATTTCAAATAAAGCAGATGCTATATCAGAAATAATCAATAAGCATTTATGAGAGTAGTATTCAGTGTATTCTTTATTCTTTTATTTTCCCAAATTGTATTCTCTCAGGAGTTAATTTGTTATTTACAAAGTTTGAAACACCGCTACGATCATATTATTGAGACTAGCTCTGAAAAGGAAATACTGAATAAATCTCTGAGTGAAAAATATCGGGATGAAATCATTGTGGCTTTGTCATTTTTTCCTGAGCTGAAGGATACCAGGATTCAGTTCAAACGTAAAAGATTTTTTATCAGGGCAAGCATGACATCCAGTCCGTCTTTTTTTTCTGTATTTAGAAAGAAAGAAAAGCGAAAATATGTTATTAGTATCAACAATCGCAAAGGCTTGTTTAAAGGAGTTAGGTTAGCTTCTGTATCGTTTGCTGGTAGGGTAGGAGTACTGGGGCATGAATTATGTCATGTCGTGGATTATGAAAGTCAGGATTTTTTTGAGTTGATTAAATTTGGAGTATTGTATTCCCTGTCTTCGAAAGAAATGAAAAGAGTGGAGCATGAAACAGACTTGTTAACGTTGAAACATGGTTTAGGCTGTGAACTGTGGCACTTTAAAAAGTATATATTCTCAAATATTAAAAGGAGCAATAAATATCGTAAGAAGATTCTTGAGTTTTATATGACGGATCAGGATGTATATAATTATATTGAAAAAGATAACTGATTGCTGTCAATTCGTCAGATAAAAACCATGTATTATCAATTGGCAAAGAATTTGATTCTCAAATGAAAACTTGAGGTTATGATATCAATATGGATAATATTTGGAATATTTATGCTAGTAAGCTGGCTTGTAGGGAACCAGTTGAAATCAAAATTTAAGAAATATGCAAAAATTCCCATAGACTACGGTTTAAGCGGAAAAGAAATAGCCGAACGAATGCTGGCAGAAAATGGCATTCATGATGTTCGCGTTGTTAGTACTCCAGGAGAACTATCCGATCATTATCACCCGGTAAAAAAAACAGTTAATTTAAGTCCTGACGTATATCATGGAAGGAGTGTTGCATCTGCAGCCGTTGCTGCCCACGAATGTGGCCATGCAGTTCAACATGCTGAGGCGTATAGTTGGTTGCAAATGCGATCTGCGCTGGTTCCCGTTGTTCAGTTTTCATCAAAATGGGTTCAGTGGATACTACTGGCTGGCATTATAACCGTGCAGTCGTTTCCTCAATTGTTATTGGGAGGTATAGTTCTTTTCGGAATCATAACCCTTTTTAGTATTATAACATTACCTGTTGAAATTGATGCAAGCAGCAGAGCTTTAGCTTGGTTGAACAGAACCGGTATAACATATGGCCAGACGCATGAAAAAGCAAAAGATGCATTAAAATGGGCAGCCTATACATATGTTGTTGCAGCATTATCCTCTATCGCAACACTTTTGTATTACATATTTATTTTTTTGGGAGCAGGTGATGATTAATTATTTTTTGATAACCTTTACTGGATCGAAATCAAATGCCGTACCCTCCAGCGTAATGAAGTAAATGCCTGCATCAGCATCAAGGTTTACAACTTGCCAGCTGGCATTTGTATTTAAGGCTGTTTTACTTACAGTTCTGCCATAAACATCATGAATGACAATATCTGCGGCTTCATCAAAATTACGGGTTTCAATATAGAAAAAACTTTCCGTTATATGATTTGGATAAATAGTAAATTCAGGTTTTTCGGAAAATGGGACTTCAACGGCTACCATATCAGAATAAGAAGCGGTACCATCAAAATCAACTTGTTTTAGTACGTAGTATG
>PKSZ01000224.1 GCA_002869425.1 Marinilabiliales bacterium | reverse complement strand
CCGCTTTGATTGCGAAAAACCACAGGACTAGTAAGACTAATTCGAGGATTTTGAGCAATCAAAGCGGCCGAAGACAGCCTGAAAATGGATGCAAGATATTTTGGTGTTTTTTTCTTAATGATATACGTACTACTTAGCAGCGCTCTTTTTACAAGCCTATTAAGCCATGGAATATTTTTTCTGGTGGTTTTATCAGTATTCCTGCTTTCTAAAACACAAACAGAGAGTCGTTTATAAATATACGATTTATCTCCTTAATTACATTTTTATTCACCTTATGTGTCATTCTGTAATAAATACGTAACTTTAGTTTTTCTAATGCTTATGGGTAGCGATAAGAAGCAGATAAAAGTTTGTCATTTTACGTCTGTGCATAAATATACAGATGTCCGAATTTTTCATAAGCAATGTGTATCACTGGTAGAAAATAATTATCATGTTTTTTTAGTTGCTCCGGGTGATGATAGTTTTGTTCAGAATGGCGTTGAAGTCTCTCTTCTTCCACCCGAAAAGCAATCCCGAAAATACAGGTCTTTTAAATTTGCGCGTTTGATTGTACGAAAAGCATTATCTCTGGATGCCGATATTTATCATTTTCACGATCCTGAATTGCTGCGTTTTGCGTTAAAAATTAAAAGAAAAGGAAAGAAGGTAATTTATGATGTTCATGAAGATTTACCCCGACAGATTGGCGGAAAACATTGGATAAGGAAACCTTTGCGTAAATTGGCTGCTTTTCTTGCTGAGAAGTATGAAGGTTTTTATGCTAAACGAATTGATTTGGTTGTGACTGCTACCCCTGGTATAAGGGAGCGTTTTAAGCAATATAACAAAAATACTATCGATATTAACAATTACCCTATAGTTGACGAGTTTTCAAATATTTCCTTCAATTTAGAAGCGAATAATGTTTGTTATGTTGGTGGAATCATGCATAGTCGGGGTAATTCGCATTTACAGAAGGCCATTTCACAAATGGAATGCGTTGGCTTGAATCTGGCAGGCGTTTTTATACCGGATTCATATCAGGACGAACAGAAAAATAAGCCAGGATGGGACAAGACAAATTTTATTGGTTTTGTTGGAAGACAGGAAATAGGGAAAGTGCTTGGAAATTCTTTCGCTGGTATGGTAACGCTTATGCCTATGAGTAATTATATCGAATCATTACCGGTAAAAATGTTTGAATATATGGCAGCTGGGTTGCCGGTTGTAGCATCAGATTTTCCTTTATGGAGGGCAATTATTGAGGAAGCTGATGCAGGTTTTCTTGTCAATCCTGAAGATATTGAAGCAATTAAAGCTTCTATTCAGTATCTTTTTGAAAATAAACAGGTTGCAAAGGAAATGGGGGAGAGAGGTAGAGAACTTGTAATCAACAAGTACAATTGGAAGAATGAGAAGGATAAGTTGGTAAAGGCCTACAAACAACTTTTTAAATAATGAGTAAAAGCATATCAGGAATAAAGATTAGCAGGTTGTTATATTGGGTTATCTTATTGTATGCTTTTGCACTGCCTTTATACAAACACCTGATTCCATATGTTATTGCTGTCTGGATTGTATTATGGCTCATTCAGGGTGATTATAAAAAACACTTTAAACATTTGGTAAATAGTAAACTGCTTTTTGTTTTGTTTGGTTTCTTTTTACTTCATGTTTTTAGTCTTTTCTATTCAGATAATCAGAATGAGGCCTTATCAGATCTGCAGGTAAAGCTTCCAATATTTTTAATGCCTCTGCTTTTAATTACAAGTATTGATTTTCATGCATATAAATTCAAAAATGTATTCAGGTCATTTACTATTGGTAATTTTCTCGCAGCAATTATTTGTCTTGCTTATGCTATATATAGATCATTGTCTTATCAAAATGGGATTCTGGAATTTGATGCAACTGTTTTGGATAATGGGTATTCTTTTTTTCAATCCGTAAATTATGGTGGCAATTATTTTTTCTATGTAGAATTTTCAGTGTTTCATCACCCATCCTATTTTTCAATGTACATAGGACTATCAATTGTTTTTTTATTATATGAAATCATAAATTTTAGAAAATTTAGAACAGGTAGTTTACAGTTGGCTGGTCAGATCGCTTTGTTGACATTCTTTTTGTTTATTGTTTTTTTATTGAATAGCAGGGCAGGAATAATTGCAGTGTCATTGGTTGCTTTAAGTTCTTTAATCAGCCTTGCAATCCGTAAGCTGAAGCCAATTGTTGTCATTATGTTCTTGGCAATAGTTGGTCTTTTTATTGTTACTGTAAGTTATAGTTACAGGTTTAGGAGTATATCAGAAATGAATTTTGCAAGAGAAGAAATTCAACCAGAAAAGGCGGATGGTAGTGAGCTTAGATTGATGCTTTGGTATAGTACTATAGAGTTGATAAAGGATCATCCTGTTTATGGTACAGGTATTGGTGATTCACATGATTTGCAGTTGGAGTATTATACGGAAACCGGATTAAAACGGGCTGCAGAAAAAAGAATGAATGCTCACAATCAATTTCTGGATACATCACTTGAATTGGGTATTCCTGGTTTTTTCTTACTTCTTTTTTTGTTTATAGGTGCTTTAATATTGGCATTGAAACAAAGGAGTTTTTTATTGATACAATTTCTTATACTTGTTTTAATAAGTTTTACTTTTGAGTCGATGTTAAATACCCAATCAGGGGTACAGTTTTTTAGTTTTTTTTATAGCTTTCTTGTACTTGCTGTGCAGAGAAACAAACAATTTGATTGATTATGGGTTCAAAAATTAAAATATTAACGATTGTAGGTGCAAGACCTCAAATTATTAAATCATCAGCCATAAGCAGGGCGATAAGAAATCACTTTTCTGATAAAATAGATGAAGTGATAGTTCATACAGGTCAGCATTACGATGCTAATATGTCAGAAGTATTTTTTCAGGAAATGGAAATACCCAAACCTGGGTATAATTTGGGAGTAGGATCAGGTACGCATGGTAAGCAAACTGCAAAGATGCTTGAAGGAATTGAAGATCTTTTGTTGAAAGAAAATCCTACTTGTATTGTTTTGTATGGTGATACCAACTCGACATTGGCTGGTGCTATTGCTGCAGTAAAAATTCATTGTCCGGTTGTGCATATTGAGGCGGGGTTGCGTTCATATAATAAAAAGATGCCAGAGGAAATTAATAGGATAATGTGTGATCATGTATCTACATTATTGTTTTCACCAACTGAATCGGGATATAATAACCTTATAAAAGAAGGCTTTTCTGAAGCAAACAAAATGCCTTTTCATGCAGATAAACCAGGAATCTTTCATTGTGGCGATGTAATGTATGATAACAGTCTGTATTTTGCGCAAAGGGCTGAAGAAATTGAAAGTGTTGGAGGTGTTGATTTGCAAAATCCATTTATACTGGCAACTATTCATCGTGATCATAATACAGATTATCCGTAAAAATTACAGTCAATTTTTAGGGCACTATTAAAAATCACTAAAGTCTCAGGAAAGAATATTATCCTGCCATTACATCCCAGAACATCAAAAATGTTGGAGATAACGCTGGGTGAAGATTTGTATTCTAAAGTATTATCTGAAAGCAAAATACAATTGATTGCACCGGTATCTTTTATTGATATGATTGCACTGGAAAGTAAATCAGATTTGATTGTTACCGATTCCGGAGGTGTACAGAAAGAATCATATTTTTTCAAAAAACCATGCATTGTTTTGAGGCCAGAAACTGAATGGAAAGAATTGATTGAAATCGGTACGGCAAAATTAGCAGATGCTGATGAGCAGAGAATTATGGATAGCTACAGTGAACTTTCACGTAAAAAGAAGATGGCATTTCCTCCGGTATATGGGGATGGAAAGGCAGCAGAATTTATTTGTCAGAAAATTTTAGATAATTTTTCTAAATAAGCTAATCTAGCTTTCGGGCGTAAATAATTAGTTCAATCAGAAGCCCAATAATAAAAGCAATGGCAAAGCCGAGGAAGCTATAAATAATAAGAGTTTTTGATTTACTAAGATAAATAGAACTGTTAGCGGGTAAAAAGCCTTGCACAGGATCAAAATATAAAGTTGATATAGCCTCTAGTTCAAGATCACTTTTCATCGTATATAATTCCATTATCTCTTTTCCAAAGCCACTTAATATTATAGCATCCCGGTTAGTTTTACAATCGTAAGATTTTATCTGAAAACTATCAAGTTGGCTAATTTCTTCATTAAGCTTTTGAATCATTGCATTGTTAAGCTCTTCACTCTTATTCTTTTGTGCTGATATTAAAGGATTGGAATTTAGAAATTCTTTTAACATTTCCGGTAGCCAGTTTAATGCATCAGGATTATAGACTTCAATATCTATTTTGTAAAATCCTACTTCATGCTCCATTTTTGGATCATACTCTTCTGCCTTTGCTGTAATTGATTTTAATTGTTTTAGTTTTTCTATTTCAGTTCCAGTTTTTTGACTGAGTTCTTCAAAGTGTTTTCCATCAATATAATTTTGAATACTATTGACAATATAAACAGCAGTTTGTGGGTTTGATTTTCCTGAAGAAACAAGCATTTTTGATTGATAATAAGCAGTGTTTTCCATAAAGGAAAAGTAACCAATGACAGCTCCGGAAAATGATGCAATCAGCAAGACAATCCAGTATTTTCTAATGAATTTTAGAAGCTTGTTCGTTACTATTATTAAATCGATTTCTCTTTCCATAAATTTGAAATACAGTACTGTTAATTTACTGAAGTATAGACAATCAAAGCTAAGAATTTTTAGTAAAATATAAAATTTCTTTTAATTCCTTGTGTAATCGCTACTGCAGGTAATTATTTTATGTATATCGCAATTTTAACAATATTTTTTCTTTTAAGTATTATTTTTGAATAGATTCGCAAGGTATGGCAAAAACGATTTGGATAATTAATCAATATGCAGGATCAGAATTCCATGGTAAGCATTATAGGAGCTACTACCTTGCCAAGGAATTGGTGAAAAAGGGACATGAAGTTTTCATAATTTCATCTTCTCATGCGCACCAATTTAGCGAATTTCCGGAAGTGCGTAATTTGGTTACATTTAAAAAACTAAGTGGTATCAATTATTGCTGGGTACGGACCAGGCTGTATCCTGAATCCCGTAGTATTAAAAGAGCACTTAGTATGTTGGGGTTTACATTAAAATTGATATTCTTCCCAAAGAAAAAACTTGTCAGACCTGATGCAATAATGGTTTCATCTCCATCACCTGTGCCGGTTTTGGTGGCTTCTAGATGGTGTAAAAAGTTT
>PKSZ01000566.1 GCA_002869425.1 Marinilabiliales bacterium | reverse complement strand
TACAGACAATTGCGAAGAACCAAAAGAAGAGATTGCTGATGCTTCATTTGAAGCGGAAGAAGAATTGATGAATCTTCAAAATGATGAAGTGACAGAAGATCTTTCTACACAGAGAATTGAACGATTGAAGGAAAGTTATGATAAGCTCAGGGAGATGAGTAGTATCAAATCAAACTCAGAAATTAACCAATTGGAGAACGTTCCGGCATATAAAAGAAAGAATATCGATATTGATGATGCAAAACCTTCGGAATCGTCAGATGTTTCCAGGTTTACGCTTTCTGAGGATGAAGACAAATCGTCTAAGTTGAGTTAGAACAATCCATATTTGCATGATAATGTAGATTAATCAGCCATTTACAATACATAGATTAATTTTAAGGTTTAGAGATGCAGGAAGTTTTTCCTGCATTTCTTTTTTATGCCTGTCTATTGCTCAATAAATTTTTGTAATTTCATACTCATAAATTAATATAATCAGACGGAATATGAGCATTGAAGAACAAATTCAGAATGATATGAAAGAGGCCATGAAGGCAAAAGACAAAGTTCGACTTGAAGCCATTCGAGCTGTTAAGTCAGCTTTTCTTTTGGAAAAAACAAGTGGCTCAGGTACAGACAAAATATCCGATGAACAGGCAATTAAAATTATTCAAAAACAGGTGAAACAGCGACGTGATTCTGCTGCTATTTATAAAGAACAAAATCGTGAAGATTTGTATGTGAAGGAGATACAGGAAGCAGATATTTTATCTGTTTATCTTCCAAAGCAATTGAGTGAGGAAGAACTTGCAAAAGAGATTGAAAGCGTTATTGCTGATCTGGGAGCAAGTAGTATGGCCGATATGGGTAAGGTGATGGGCGTTGCAACAAAAAAAATGGCTGGGAAAGCTGATGGTAAAGTAGTGGCATCCAAAGTAAGGGAACTGTTAAGCAAATAATTATGATTACAATTTACCATAATACAAGATGTAAGAAAAGCAGAGCTGGATTGGAGTATTTAACAAGTAAAACCAATGATTTTGAGATTGTTGAATATCTGAAAACCGGAATTTCTGTTGGTAAATTGCAGGAAATTTTACGTTTGATGAATAAAAACCCTGAAGATATTTTAAGAAAGCAGGAAGAGTATTATAAGAAGAATATCAAAGGAAATGATTTAACGGATTCTGAACTATTGAAAGAGATGTCAGAAAATCCAAGATTAATTGAAAGGCCATTGCTTGTTAAAGATGATATAGCTGTATTGGCTCAGCCACCAGAAGAAATTGATAAACTTTTTTAACCCGAATTATAAAATCAAAACCATAATCCTATGAATTATCGCATCGAGAAAGATACAATGGGTGAAGTTAAAGTTCCTGAAGATAAGTACTGGGGAGCTCAGACTCAACGTTCAAAAGAAAATTTTCGAATAGGCCCACCTGCCAGTATGCCCAAAGAAGTAATTCGTGCTTTCGGTATCCTCAAAAAGGCAGCAGCACTAGCAAATAATGAGTTGGGTGTATTGCCTGATGATAAGTGTAAACTAATTGTTCAGACTTGCGATGAAATTATTGAAGGAAAGCTGGATGATAATTTCCCATTGGTAATCTGGCAAACCGGCTCAGGAACACAGTCCAATATGAATGTAAATGAAGTTGTTGCAAATCGTGCTCACGTTATAGCCGGTGGAAAATTAAACGACGATAAGAAATTAATTCATCCGAATGATGATGTAAACAAGTCACAATCATCCAATGATACTTTTCCAACGGCAATGCATATTGCTGCTTATAAGATGATTAATGAGCATATGCTTCCGAGAGTTGAGAAGTTAAAGGAAACACTGGCTGCAAAGTCGGAATCGTTTAAGGAAGTAGTGAAAACAGGGCGAACACATCTGATGGATGCAACTCCCTTAACATTAGGACAGGAGCTTTCAGGATATGTTTCACAACTGAATCATGGTATGAAGGCGATTAAGAATAGATTGTTTCATTTGTCTGAGCTAGCCCTCGGTGGTACTGCTGTAGGAACTGGTCTGAACACTCCGGCTGGATATTCTGAAAAAGTTGCAGAGAAAATTGCAGAAATTAGTGGTCATCCATTTGTTACAGCATGCAATAAGTTTGAAACCCTTTCTGCACACGATGCACTCGTTGAAACTTCAGGAGCATTAAAGCAGTTGGCTGTTAGTCTGATGCACATTTCAAATAACATTCGGTTGCTGGCTTCTGGTCCGCGTTGTGGTATTGGTGAATTGATTATTCCGGCCAATGAACCTGGCTCTTCAATTATGCCAGGCAAGGTTAATCCAACTCAGTGTGAGGCTCTTACTATGGTTTGTGCTCAGGTTATCGGCAATGATGTTGCTGTTTCTTTCGGAGGTATAAATGGTCAGTTTCAGCTAAATGTTTTTATGCCTGTAATGATTCATAATGTATTGGAATCAGCGCAACTTCTCGGTGATGCCTGCCTGTCTTTTAACGATAATCTGGCGGTGGGAATTGAACCCAACTACGAAAGAATAAAAATGAACCTGGACAATTCATTGATGTTGGTTACTGCTCTGAATCGTCATATTGGATACGATAATGCAGCTAAGATTGCCAAGAAGGCTCATGCTGAGGGTACTACGCTTAAGCAAGCAGCATTGGATCTTGAATTGCTTACAGAAAAAGAGTTTAATGAGTGGGTGGATCCTTCCAAGATGATAGGTTCTTTTTAAAACATAAATAATTTTTCAATTAGAAAGAGTGTTCTTTTCAGGGCACTCTTTTTTGTTGTTCTGATCGCACCATAAATGCTAGAATATTGAAGTCTGGGCACAATTCATTTTCATAATAAAGTTCTGTTGGATTAAGTGTTTTGACTAATTTCATCATTTTTCACAAATTCTGAAGCCTTTTTTGTAATTTGCACGCTATGTGTGGAATAGCCGGATTTTATTCGAAGCAAAATATTTTTTCTGAGGATAGCATTTATGCAATGACCAAAGCCATGTCTCATCGTGGACCTGATGCAGAAGGTCATTTTATTTCAGAAGGTATTGCGCTGGGACATAAACGGTTGAGTATTATAGATCTTGAGAAAAGAGCAAATCAAC
Source organism: Marinilabiliales bacterium (assembly GCA_002869425.1). GTDB lineage: Bacteria > Bacteroidota > Bacteroidia > Bacteroidales > BM523 > BM523. The sequence continues at coordinate 2,190 of PKSZ01000566.1, read as the reverse complement.
CTATGGTTTCCGCATGTGGTCGTTATCAGATTGTTCTGAATGGAGAGATATATAACTTTCAGGAAATTGCAAATGATTTAACTGTAAAACTGCGGACCAGTTCAGATACTGAAGTTGTACTTGAGGCTTTTATTCAGTGGGGACCAGATTTTGTAAACAGACTCAATGGTATGTTTGCAATGGCTATTTATGATACAAAGGACGCAAAACTATACTTGTTTAGAGACAGGATGGGTATAAAACCTTTGTTTTATTATCTGGATAATGGAAACCTGGCTTTTGCTTCTGAGTTGAAAGCTTTTTATGTAGTTAAGGGGTTGAAACAGAAACTACGCATGAAGTTTGATAGTATCTCAGGCTTTCTTCACTTGGGTTATATACCTGAGCCAGATACCATATGGGAAAATGTATATAAGTTTCCTTCCGGTGCTTATGCATGTTTTGATGGAAATAACCTTCAATTTAATACCTACTGGAAATACACTGATTTGGTTGGAATGCAAGTTCTTTCAGATGAAAATATTGCGAAGGAACAACTTCATATATTGCTTAAAGAATCTGTTGAAAAACGCTTGATTGGTGATGTGCCTGTGGGAATTTTTCTTAGTGGTGGCATTGATTCCAGTTTGTTGGCAGCTGTAGCTCAATCGGTAAGTGTGAATAGTTTGAAAACCTTTTCAGTTGGGTTTAAAGAGGGTAAGTATGATGAATCAAAATATGCGCGACAGGTGGCTGAGCGAATTGGAACAAATCATCATGAGTTTGTAGTTTCACACAAGGATGCCTTGGATTTGTTTGATGATATACTGGGATATTTTGATGAACCGTACGCTGATTCATCAGCCATACCTGTAATGTTGATCTCTGAGCTGGCACGAAAGTATGTTACTGTTACTTTGAGTGGTGATGGTGGCGATGAACTTTTTTATGGCTATGGCAGTTATAACTGGGCCAAACGTTTGCATAATCCAGTGGTTAGGAGTTTACGAAAACCAACTGCTTTTACTTTGTCAAAAATGTCTTTAAGGCATCAGCGGGCATCGCATCTTTTCCGTTTTAAAGGGAAGGATATACGTTCACATATTTTTTCACAGGAACAGTATTTTTTCTCACAGCAGGAAATTGCAGACTTGTTGTTAAAAGAGAAATATTTGCCATGGAGTGAAAGGGAAACTACATACGATTTTCAGCGAAAATTCAGCTCTGTGGAAAAACAAGCTTTTTTTGATTTAAACTATTATCTCAAGGATGATTTGCTAACAAAAATTGACAGGGCAACTATGAAATACTCCCTTGAGGATCGAGTACCTATGCTTGATCATAATATTGTTCAGTTTGCGTTGAACCTGTCGGAGAAGCTAAAAATAAAGGGTGGAGAACAAAAATATCTTCTCAAACAGGTGTTGTTTGATTATTTACCTCGGGAGCTTTTTGATAGGCCCAAATGGGGATTTAGTATCCCTTTGCAACAATGGATGAGTAATGAGTTAAAACCACTGGTTGAGGATGTGCTAAGTGATCAGAATGTAAAAAATGCAAATCTTGTTTCTCCCGAGTTTGTAAAAAGCATTAAACAGCAATATTACAGTGGTAAAAGTTACCTCTACAACCGTATATGGTTATTGCTTGTGTTGCACAAATGGGTTATGATCCATAAAACTTTATCCTAAATAGAACAATTAGTATTTCTTCACAAGTTCATTGTCCAGAACATACAGGCATACTTGTAATGCGCCTTCTTCAGTGTATTGGAAGTTTTTAACAAGATTATTGATCATTCTGTTCACGTCTGATTTCAGACGATGATCATACTTCTTAAAATCCTGACTGTTGTAGTCCAGAATAGCCCTTCTGAAGTTGTCGTTGTCATTGTATAGTGCCAGCGCGTTCTCTTTCAGGTTTTTATTGTATTTATTGAGAAGTTTTTCAAATAGTTTCGTTTGTTCTATTTTCTTACCCCTGATATTGATTTCCTGTGCCAGTGTTTGCGTAATATACTCTGTTTGAATATCTTGCCTAAAAGATTTTCTTTCTTTTAGCGTACTTGTTGTTCCAAGGAAAAGCGCTTCGATATTTTTAAAGAAATCATCCCCTATATCAATAATGTCGTTTGTGTATTCGCATTTTACCGTTTCTCCTTCATCAAAATTCACCGCATACAAATAATTCTTGATGTCGCGTTCAATTTGG
>PKSZ01000231.1 GCA_002869425.1 Marinilabiliales bacterium | reverse complement strand
TTCATTTTTTACTTTTATGTTCAAACCGATTAATTGTTATAACAAACGCCTTGTTTTAATGTTTATTGTAAATTTATGGTTATTTTATAATTCCTACGTAAATTATTAAAGTTATTTTAGCCTATTACTACAATTGTTACATTTCTGCAAAAGAAAAGCCAGACTGTCCGGTGATTGATAATCAGTAAGATGGTCTGGCTTTTAAAAGAAAATATCAATTTATTTATCCTTCATCTACTTCAAAAACTGAATCGATAATGGTTCCGTCTACCCACTTAATAACCGCAATTACATTGTCTTTGAATTTTGCTTTTTCAGGTTTTCCACAGATTTTTTCTGCTTCATCTTTTAGCTCTTCAATTGTTTTAATTGGGAGTTTGCTTCCTTTCAGTTTTTCAATCAGATCGGTTCTTCTCGGATTAATTGCAATACCTCTTTCTGTAACAATAACATCAATTAGTTCTCCTGGTCCGCAAAGCGTTGTAACTTCATCTACTATAACCGGTATCCTGTCTCTGAACAGTGGAATTGGAAGAATCACACATTTAGATGCCAGGCAGTTTTGCCAGCCACCAATACCGTGAAGAAGATAACCATCAGAGTGTGTAACCACGTTTGCATTAAAATTAACATCTACTTCTGTAGCTCCAAGAATTACAACATCAATCATGGAAGCAAAATTTCCTTTACCATGATAATTGTAACTTGTGAATGGACTGGTATTTACATGGTTCAAGTTTTCTCTCATTGAACGCACGCCTTCCAGGTCAAATGTCTGACCATCCAGTATGAAATCTGTTAGACCATCTTCGAGCATTTTAACAAGATATTTGTTGCTGCCACCACGGGCAAATCTTGCCTTCATACCTCTTTCTTTCAGCATTTCGCTAAAATAGATTCCTATAGAAAGGGCAGTTCCTCCGGCGCCTGCCTGGAATGAAAAGCCATCTTTTATAATTCCTGCTTCATCACAAAACTGAGCCGACATTTCTGCAAGTAATAGTCTGTCTGGACTTTTGGTGATATTTGTGGTTCCGGATATAATTTTTTCAGGTATACCTACTTTTTCTACTTCAACAACATAGTCCACATAGTTACCTTGTATCTGCCATGGTATGCATGGGAAAGGAACAATATTATCAGTAACAACAACTACTTTGTCAGCATATTGGGAATCACCAAGTGCAAAGCCAAGCAAACCGCAGGCAGCATCTCCACGATCGCCTGTAGCATTTCCAAATGCATCAGCTGTTGGTGCTGCAATCACAGCAATATCTATTACAACATCTCCATCCTGTATGGCCTGATACCTGCCACCATGTGAACGCAAAATTCCTGTACCTTTCATATTACCCCTTGAAGTGAAGCGTCCAAGCGGGCCATTCATACTTCCTTCAATATGATGAATTGTACCGTCTTCAAGGTATTGAATCAGGTGCTGGTGACAAGGAAACGACGCTGAAGGTACCCATACAAGGTCTTTTACTCCAAGCTCTTTTGCTATATCAAATATTTGATTAGCAATCAGATCTCCATTTCTGAAGTGATGATGTGTAGAAATTACCATTCCATCTTTCAGACCTGACTTTACAAGTGCATCTTTCAGGTCTGCAACTCTTTTATCTCCATCATCCGGATAATCGGCACAGGTTGCAATCTTGGGAGCATATTTTTTTCCTTCAGGGCGATATTTGCCAACACCTTGAAATGGTACTTGCTTTTTACCATTTACTTCAGTTGGGACCATTCTTCCTGCAGCGTTTTTTACTAACTTTGAGTTTGTCATATCTGTAGAATTATAAATGTGAATGTTTTTAGTTCTGTTCTTCTTCAATTAACCAGTTCTCATCAAGTAAACCAAGGCTAATGGCAAGATCAATATTTTTCTGAGCTCTTTTTACAACCGGAGGATCAATCATTTTTGTTCCCAGTGAAACAACACCCAGTCCTTTTTTCTCTGCTTCAACAAAAGCGCGTACAATTTTCTTCGCTTTTTCAATTTCATCAGCCTCAGGAGCAAAATTTTCATGTATCACCCTGATCTGACGAGGATGAATGCATCCCATTCCTTCAAAACCCAGTGATTTGGACATTTTTACATTATTTGCCAACCCTTCCATATCTCCAACATCAGAGAAAACAGAATCAATAGGTTGTATTCCAGCTGCTTTACATGCATTTACAATTCTCATTCGGGCATATAAAGACTCTGTTGCTTCTTTGGTTCTTTTAACGCCAAGGTCTGCAGTAAAATCTTCTAAACCTATGGCAAGAGAAACAACATTGGGTGAAGCTGTGGCTATTTCAAAGGCCTTTTCAATTCCCAGAGCACTTTCAATAATGGGCATTAACCAAATAGAGTGCGTTACATTGTGCGCTTTTTTTAATTTGTCGATTTCTGTTTCCAGTTGCAAGATTTGATCAGCACTTTCGCATTTAGGAACAAGCAAAAGGTTCACTTTGTGTGGTACAATATATTTTAGGTCTTCCAGTCCTTTAGGTATCTGGTTGATTCGAACCATCCTTTCTGCTCCGTAAAAGTTTACCTGGCGTAAAGCATTTCTAACCAGCAATTGCGCTTCTCCCTTTTTTGCAGGAGCAACAGCATCTTCCAGATCAAGTATAATACCATTGGGTTTGTGGATACCTGCATTGATCATCATACTTGGAGTATTGCCAGGTAGGTAGAGTCTTGAAAAACGAAAATCTTCCTTTTTTGTAAGGCTTGTATTTTCTTCCAGCTGATCTGGCCAGAATTCCTTGTCAGTACCTGTAATTTGTTTAACTACACTTTCAATACGGGCAGCTATTGTATATGGTAAGGCACCTTTATCTTCAATATCCAGAACCGCATTCTTTATCTCAAAATGCTCAAGTAAACTTGTGCACTGATTCCTGATATTATTTCCATACATTGTATTAACCTTGCTTTTAAGGTTGATAACAATACCTCCTGAATCTTTTAATTCAAGTGTAACAAAGCAATCAGAACGTACTTTGTCTCCAGTATTACCAGCAGATGCATTTTTCATAATCATTGTAGATTTTATCATTTTTACCATGCAAATATAATGATGATTTTTCCCTCTCTTGTCTTTTTCTCTTACTTAAGTCTGTATTTTACAACACAATGCATATTGTTAAAAAAATGGTCTGCAATTTGATACATTTGTATAAAATTTGTAGCTATGAAGAAACTCCTTTCTTTCGTTTTTCTGATACTATTTTTCAATCTTGTTTATGCGCAGGATTTGCTCTTGTTCGAACAAAAAAGGCCGGAAGTATATGTAGTTAAATACCACAATAATAATACTGTAACTGATAAATTAATACAAGTTTTGGCCAATGCACAAAAATCTTCGGTATATTCTACAGAGTATAGATTTTCATATGTGCAGGAAATCAGATTGTTACGAAGTGGATACAAGATAGAGGTCAAATTCATTTTGTCAAATTTTGAAGTGAGTGGAAAAACAGTATATCGTGGCTTTCCTTTGAATTCTCTGTTAACTCCATCCGCTTTGTCTTGTACAGTTCAGATTCCAAATAAATTGAACAAAAGGGTACAGGTTAAAGAATTGAATTCTTTTCCTGTGTTTGATGGAACCAATGTGCTTGCAAATTATTCTTTTGCTGATAGTTCAGGTAATAATACGCATTGGATGGAAGTGTTGAATAAAGCCTTTACTTTCGATCAGAATGCACCGGATTTACTCGTTGAGAAAATCCGATTGATAGATGCATATTATTTGGCAGATATTCAATTGAAAGAAGGTTTTCAGAAGCTACAATATGTAAACCTGGAAAATACGGAAATGCTTTTTGAGTATCAGAAAGTAACAGATGAAGTTGATTTGATAATAAAGGATATTGAAAAATTTGACTTTTATCATAAGCTGAATACTGCCAATTTTGATCCCATAAATTTTGAAGAACGATTTAGTGAATTATATGAAGCAAATGCGGAATTGAAACAGACGCTCAGGTATATGATTTCCACTTTGCATGAAGTATATTATTCAAAGGGAATGCATTTTCTTGAGCTTGGAAATAAGGAACAGGCAAAAACAAACTTCAATAAGGCGGTAAATATCAAACTTATGTTTGCCCCTGCTCATTATCAACTGGCAAGAATGGCTTATGAAGAAGGTAATTTGGATTATGCATCAGAAACAGCATTGGGTATTGTTACAAAAATGAATCCGGATTATCAAACAGAGCAAATGACTGGTGATTTGTTAAAAAACATAGTTCAAACGTATGTTCAGCAAGCTAAACGTTTTAATGATAAAGCTATGTTTGACAGGGCAGAGGAGGAGCTTTCAAAAGCAGATCAAACAATTTCACGTTACCATGTATTGGTGAGAACTCAGAGTTTTAAGGAGGAGTATACAAGGATGCTGGGTGGTAAAATGGAGCGCTACTTAAATATGGCTTCTGAAAAAATACACCAGGGAAAACCGGAACAGGCAGAAAGTAGTATCAAAGCAGCCTGGATTTTATACGATAACAATCAAAGTTTTCTTTATGATGAACCAGTAAGCAACATTACAGAAGAGCTTGTTTTTGCCTATACCGAGCATGCCAATGATGATTTAAATAAAGGGCAATTTAAGAATGCGCTGGAAATAATTGAAAGAGCTGAATACTGGTGCCGAAAATATAAGGCTGTATCCTGCCCCGAAAATATTGAGACGTATAAACAAGAAGCTTATTCCGGAATTTATAATACAATGCTTGATGAAACTGATGAATGGGTGCAAAGGGACTATAAAAAAGCGGATTCAAAATTATCGGAAGCTTCACACTATAGAAATAGGCATAGCATTCAAAAAAATGATAAGGAAGAGCGTATATATAAAATGATTCGAACAGAAGAGTGTAAATCGAATTTTAACAAAGGAATTGAGAAAAACAAAGAGGGTAATGAGAAAGCTGCACTTTCTTATTTTGAGAAAAGTAAGAAGTTATGCATGGATAATTCATTGATTGAATTGTTGAAAGAAGTAGAAGAGCTGATCAGTAGGGTTTCGAAACAATATATTATTGAAATTATTCAAACCGGAGAGAAACATATCTCGGAAAATAAAGTTCCACTAGCCAAAAGAGATATTAAAGAGGCCCGGAAAGTTATGGATCAATACAATGTGCAGACAGATGAAATCATGCAGCTGTATTCGGAGTTAAAAGATAAAATCTTTTCACAGGAATGTAAAAATGCAGAAAATATGTTTGCAAACATGATTGAGCAGGCCCGGGAATATATCTCAAAAAAACTGTATATCAGTGCTG
>PKSZ01000571.1 GCA_002869425.1 Marinilabiliales bacterium | reverse complement strand
TGATACCCGAAACAGCCCTAATTATAACAGCTGTCTCATTTGGAATTGCAGTTACAACAGGCCTGATTATCAATCTCTTTGTGAAGAATAAAAAATTTAATGCTTTTAAAAGCTACAAATTTCCTTTGCACGAGGAAGAATGCTGTAAAGGATCAAATACAATAAACTTAAAAGAAAATTTCAGAAAGATAAGTTTTCCCCGGGCCATACTTATTTTTGGCCTCTTGGTTTTTATTTTTGGTCTTTTCAGTTCTCAGCTGGGACATCATCACCAACATGATCATTTGAAAGCAATGCCCACAGTTACAAATCATGAAATCCATGCTCAAACAAACCTTCATCATGATCATGCTGAGGCAGTAGCACAGACAAAGGAAACTCATCATTCTGATGAAGACAGCAAATGGAACTGGATCAACATAACTTTTTTAATTACATCAGGTGTGGCTTTGCTTATTGTTATTCTGGTTCCCAATCATTTTTTACAAGAACATTTATGGGGACATGTAATTAAAGGTCATTTCCTGAAAATATTTTTATGGACACTCGGTGCACTGGCATTCATCTCAATATTAATGAACTACATTAATTTGAATGAATGGGTAGACAATAACAAATACTTTCTTCTGATATTGGCAGTTCTAATTGGACTGATTCCTGAATCTGGCCCCCACTTAATTTTTGTAACATTGTTTTTTAATGGCAGCATACCACTAGGTATTCTACTGGCTAACAGCATTGTACAGGATGGCCATGGATCCTTACCTCTATTTGCAGAATCTAAGAAAAGCTTTTTGGTTATGAAAGCGATTAATATGTTGGTCGGATTAATTGTCGGATTTTTAAGCCTTTGGATGGTATAATCTACAAATCCCTCTTCCTTACGATCCATATACTCAACAACCAGAATATAACAATGTAAAAACCGGCCATCAGCAAATGTTCTGTCATACCCAATTCAAAACCGGTTGACGGTGCTGTTCGATATTGCGCCCCGGCCATTGATCCAGTCATTTGTGGTTGTGCTGAAAACTGTATAAAATCGGGCATTGGTGTTAAGGACGAAATAATTTTACCTGGGAAGAAAGTGGATATTTTATCATGAAAAAATGAACCAATAATAGATTCTACAATCAGCATATACAAAATAAAAGCTAAAATCGACAAGCCTGTGTTTCTGATCAGAATAATAATCATCATGGCAAAAGACATATAACCCAATGCCTGAAGAAAAAATATTGCCAAAAAGTAACTATTCTGAAGAATTAATTCGAAACTTTCTCCAACTGTAAATATAGAGCCATAAATTAATGATGATAGTAGCACCAGCATCAAACCATAGACTGCCAACACTGCGATCAACAATGCTTTGCCAGCAAAGACATTGCTTTTAGATAAACCATCAATTACATGTTGCCGAAATGTTCTGAAATGAAATTCATTACCAATCATTATGATAACAAGAATTCCTAATAAAATATTAAACCAACTTGCCAGCCATGTAATAGAATTCCAGACTTCTCCAAAAGCAAAATACTGTCCAAGAACCATGTTTTCACCAAACGAAATATTGGATAAGAGTACACTTACCAAAATGAATAATCCCGCATGAATCCCCAGAATCACCCAAAAACCATTGAATGAAAACGCTTTCTTTAATTCTATTTTCAGCAATCTAATCATTTCACCAATTCAAGAAATTGTGACTCAAGACTCTTTTTATTTACCTGTATTTTTGATAAAACATGACCATTTTTAAATGCAAACTCATTGAGCATAGTAGTTGTGTAACCTTTTTCAAGATTTAGAATCAACTCATAATCCTGCTGATCTATCTTGCTTGTCATTCCGGACCTACTCAATAAATCATACAAATCACTAATCCTTTCGGTGGAAATAATAATCTGGTCATCTGATGAAAGAAGCTCATTTACTCTTCCGTTTGCAATCAATACACCCTTCTTCATCACAGCCACATGCGAGCAGACTTTTTCAACCTCATCCAGGATATGACTTGCCAGGATAATGGTTTTACCTTTTTGAGATTCTTGTTTAATGATACTCCTAACCTCAGCAATACCTTCTGGATCAAGGCCGTTGGTAGGTTCATCTAACACCAGTATTTCAGGATCTCCCAGCAGTAATGATGCCAGTGCCACTCTTTGTTTCATTCCCAGTGAAAGTGTACTAAAATCAGATTTCTTTCTTTCCGACAAGTTCACAAGACTTAGCACCCTATCAATGTCTGAATAATCTACCCCCTTAATGCTTGCAACAATCTCCAGATTCCGCTTCAAACTCATATAGGGATAAAAATTTGGTGTTTCAATTAAGGCTCCAATTTTTTTTCTGATATCTGATGAAGAAAATTCGCCAAACCACTTATAATTGCCGTAATCTGGTTTTACAATTCCCAGGATCATTGCCAGGCTTGTTGTTTTTCCACTTCCGTTTGGGCCTAGAATACCACAAACATCACCTTCTTTGATCACAAGGTTCAAATTACTAACGGCAGTTATTTTGCCGTACTTTTTTGATAAATTTTGTATTTCTAATACTTCTCTCAAAAATCTTTCCCCGATATAAGCTAATGTCCTATTTCAGAAATAAACTTAATCCTCATCAAACGAATCTGTTCTTCGGAATATTCATCCTCTCCAAGTTCTTCGATTGCAGCATCAATTGACTCTGTTTCGGCTTCCCTGAAATACAGGTATAAATCATCCTGTTGCTCTTCGTCTAGTACTTCATTAATATAATAATTAAAATTGAGCTTTGTCCCTGCATTAATAATGGCTTCTATTTCAGTCAGTAATTCAGGCATTGTAAGATCTTTTGCATCGGCAATATCTTCCAGAGGCATTTTCCTATCAATGCTCTGAATAATATACACCTTAATACCCGACTTATTTACAACTGATTTTACAACCATATCCTGTGGTCGTTCAATCTCATTTTCATCAACGTATTTACGGATTAGTTCGATAAACTCTTTTCCGTACTTAGCAGCTTTACCTGTTCCCACCCCTGCAATATTCTTCATTTCATCCATGGTAACAGGATATTGAATGGCCATATCTTCCAGAGAAGGATCCTGGAAAATAACAAATGGAGGAAGATTCAACTTCTTTGAAATCTTCTTCCGCGGGTCCTTTAACGATGCGAAAAGACCTGGATCTACTGTACTTGTTCCGCTCAGATTTTTCATATTTGCGTCATTGTCAACCTGATCATAGTCGTGATCTTTAGTCAACATAAATGAAGAAGGAGAAATCATAAATTCTTTTCCTTCATCACTTAATTTTAGTAATCCATAATTTTCAATATCTTTATTTAAGAATTTTGCTATTAATGCTTGTCTTAAAACAGCATTCCAGAATTTTTTGTCTTCCTGTTTTCCTTTACCAAATATTTCAATTTTATGATGATTATATGATTTCACACCACTGGTAGCATTACCTGCTAATACATCAGCAATATGCTCTGCTTTAAACTTTTCTTTTACGTCAAGAACAGCCTGAAGCGCAGTTACAACATAATCTTTACCTTCAAACTTCTCTTTTGGATTCAGACAATTATCACAATTTTCACAATTCTCTTCAGGATAATCTTCGCCAAAATAGTGGAGTAGCTGCTTCCTTCTGCAAACAGAAGATTCTGCATAAGTAACTGTCTCAAGGAGTAGCTGTTTTCCAATTTCCTGCTCAGCAACTGGTTTACCCTGCATAAACTTTTCCAGTTTCTGAATATCATTATAACTATAAAAAGTAATACATTTTCCTTCACCACCATCTCTGCCTGCCCGGCCGGTTTCCTGATAATAACCTTCAAGGCTTTTGGGTATGTCATAATGTATAACAAACCTCACATCCGGTTTATCGATACCCATACCAAACGCTATGGTTGCAACAATAACATCCACCTCTTCCATCAGGAACATATCCTGATTTCTTGTTCTTGTAGCTGAATCCATCCCTGCATGATAGGGCAAAGCTTTTATTCCATTCACCTGCAATGTTTCTGCAAGTTCTTCTACTTTTCTCCTGCTCAGACAATAAATTATTCCTGACTTTCCCAAATTGTTTTTTATGAACTTAATAAGTTCTTTGGTGGCATTCACCTTATGACGAACTTCGTAATAAAGATTAGGGCGGTTAAATGAAGATTTGTAAACCCTTGCTTCAAGCATTCCCAGATTTTTCTGGATATCATGCTGAACTTTTGGTGTAGCCGTAGCTGTTAAGGCAATAATCGGAGCACGGCCAATTTCATTAACAATAGGTCGAATACGTCTGTATTCTGGTCTGAAATCATGTCCCCATTCTGAAATACAATGCGCCTCATCTATTGCATAAAAAGAAATCTTTATCCTCTTAAGAAATTCAATATTTTCTTCCTTAGTTAAAGATTCAGGTGCTACATATAACAGCTTGGTAACTCCATTAATAATATTCTCTTTGACTTTAATTATTTCCGTTTTGGTAAGAGATGAATTCAGAAAATGCGCAACACCATCATCCATACTGAAACTCCGCATGGAATCCACCTGGTTTTTCATCAAAGCGATTAAAGGTGAAATAATAATGGCCGTTCCTTCCAGCAAAAGTGCCGGCAACTGATAGCACAACGATTTTCCACCTCCAGTTGGCATTAAAACGAAAGTGTCATTTCCTGCAAGTACATTTCTTATAATTGGTTCCTGATTCCCCTTGAAGGTACTAAAACCAAAATGCCTTTTAAGCTCCTCTGTTAATTCAATTTTTGCAACTTGACTCATCAATCCTCACAAATTTACCAATACAACTGTCTTTCAATATTTTACAACATCACAAGTTCCCTTAACCAAATATACTACATTTTTTACAATTTAAGCAGCATAGAAATTGTATTTAAATATTATTTATACAGAATCTACAGAGTGATTTATATGTCCAATGTAACAGATACAGGGCAGTGGTCTGAGTGGTATACATCCTTGTGAATATCTGCTCCAACCAGTTTGGATTCCAAAGCCTTTGACACCATATGGTAATCAATCCTCCATCCCAAATTCTTTTCTCTTGACTGAGCTCTGTAACTCCACCATGAATATCTTTCCGGTTCCTCATGAAAATACCTGAAAGAATCAATAAAACCGAGCTCCAAAAAATTACTCATCCACTCTCTTTCTTCAGGCAGGAAACCCGAAACACCTTTGTGCTTTTCAGGCCGATTAATATCAATTGGCTTATGGCAAATGTTATAATCGCCACATAAAATTATGTTCTTTCTTGTTTGAAAAAGCTGATGGATGTAGCTATATACCTCCTCCAGATATGC
>PKSZ01000009.1 GCA_002869425.1 Marinilabiliales bacterium | reverse complement strand
TTTTTTTTTACATTATCATAAACTATAATCGTAAAAAGGGCAAAAATAAAAGCTCCCAATGTTGAAATTAAAACGATAAGCCAACGGATTGGATAAGCTTTCTTTTCTGCAACCTCTCCCCGATTCACAATGTACTTGTGCGGCAAAAAAGCCTGTGCATCCACTTTCGCTTCTCTGTACTTTGACTCCAGGATACTCAACTTTTCTGTTTCATGCAACAATAGATCCCTAAGAGAAACATATGCACCACCATATTCTGCCAATACTGCAAGTTTTTTCTCAATTTCCTTAGCTCTTCCTGTTTTACCCTCTAAAATAGCCGTGGCATAAGCATCATTGAATACCTCTGCCTGAGATTCATAATAAATAACGCCTTTCTTTCGAATAGCAGTAAGACTATCTTCGAGGTCACTCACCCTGTCAACAAGATTCAAATATTCATTTTCTACAATCTTCAATGCTTTATTTGCTCGTTCATGTTGCATTGCATTCATTGTAGTATCAACCAACGCTGCTATGTCATTGGCAATTTTTGCTGCAATTACAGGATCTTTATCCAGTACCTCAATTTCAATGGACATGAACTCTGTCCTTTTAAAGGAAATATTGGATTCCATTTCCCTGAAAAGGTGTGTTTTAGGAAATTTTGAGTCCAAATCAATATCGTAATGATCCATCAGGTTATACTTTTGTATAATCCTGTCACGAATAGCATATGAATGTAATATCTGTATGAGCTGTTCAACTTCCTCTTCCTCTCCAAAATTTAGTATTTCCTTATCAATAATCTTATCTGACAATAAAGAATTAGAAACAGAAGCCGAAGAAGTGGGATATAATACTACTGTAGATCTATATTTTTCTTCAATCAACAGAGAAACAACAGTAGAAACGACAACCGCAATAAGTGTGATAATTATTAAAGGTAGTTTCCTTCTGTTGATATAAGCCAAAAGGCTTGATGAATCAAAATTATATGGGCTGTTTATTTCGCTCACTGACGATTAAATAAATAGGCCAGCAAAAATAGAAAAAATAATGAATAATAAAAATCATTTATCTGTCTTACTAATGGTTTCAACATTTATTGATATACAATTGTTTTCAATGCCAGAATGAATTTGCAAAATTCAGTATTTCTTACCTACATTTGTATCACTGATAAAATAAACAGCATTGCGCAAAACATTCATTATAAATCTTGCTTTACTTCTGTTCCTGAATCTACTAGTAAAGCCATTCTGGATTTTCGGGATAGATGTTAGTGTTCAGAATGCTGTAGGTGAACATGCCTACGGTTTCTACTTCTCTCTTCTCAGTTTCTCTGTAATGCTAAACATTCTTCTTGATCTGGGAATTGAAAACTATAATAAGCGCAATATTGCACAAAACCATCAATTGCTCTCAAAGCACGTAAGCAATGTTATTGCTCTGAAGCTAATTTTGTCGGTTGCCTATTTTGCCATTAGTGTTCTTTTTGCCATCATTATTGGCTGGGAGTTTGACAAACTTAAGTTGCTCTTTGTACTTCTCATTAATCAGGCTTTATCATCATTTGTACTCTATTTCAGATCCAATATCAGCGGTCTACAGCTATTCCGTACAGACAGTTTGATTTCTGTTGTTGACAGATTGCTTATGATTGTATTCTGTAGTTTTCTATTATGGGGAAATATAACAGATTCTAAATTTCAGATTGAATGGTTTGTATATGCACAAACTGCAGCCTATTTTATTACAGCACTAATTGCTTTCTTTGTTGTTTACTCAAAGTGTGAGTTTATCAAGCTCCGGTTCGACAGAAGTTTTTTCATCGTTTTTTTAAAACAAAGTTACCCATATGCACTCTTAATATTGATTATGGCATGTTTTAACCGGATTGATCCTGTATTTCTCGACCGGTTACTGCCAGATTCAATTGGAAGTCACCAAGCTGGCATATACGCTCAAGGGTTTCGATTTCTGGAAGCAGCCACCATGTTTGGATATTTATTTGGAGGACTACTGATACCAATGTTTTCAAAAATGATTAAACAGAATGAGCCGCTGGGGCAACTTGTTCAGCTTTCGTTTCTTTTGCTGGCTGTACCAGCAATAATTATAGCCATCGTTTCAGGCCTGTACAGAAATGAAGTGTTTGAATTATTCTATCCTAATCATGATCCGGTATCGCCTTTGATTTTTGCCATTTTAATGGTAGGATTTATATTTATTTCAACCGGAACCTATATTTTTGGATCCTTACTTACTGCAAACGGAAGCATGAAGCCTCTAAATATTATTGCAGGATCGGCACTTATTATTAATATCATTTTAAACCTGATATTGGTTCCCAAACATATGGCACTTGGATCAGCCATTTCTAGTCTTACAACCCAGATATTTTTTGCAGTTTCCCAACTTATTCTGGTAATTAGAACATTTAAATTTCAAACCAATTTCAAACTTATTGGATTATTGGTCCTTTTTACAAGTGGCGTTGGGGGTCTTGGTATGATTTGCAAAGAATATATAAACAACTGGATAGTAGGATTATTTTTGGTAGTAACTCTAAGTTTTTTCCTTGCAATAGTTATTCGCTTAATCAATCTAAAGGCATTATACCAGATAGTAAAATCAAAAGATGAAAATTAACAAGGGTTACCACTTTATTCCCAGAATGGTAATGTCATCAATCTGATCGTATTGTTTATTTTCTGCTTTCATCCAAGCAAGCAATTCTGCTTCAATTTTTACTTTTTGTTCTTCCATTGGTAAAAGACTTACCTGGGTAATTAGTCTCCTGAAACTTTTATACATAAATTTTTTACCCGTATCGCCTCCAAACTGATCAGGCATTCCATCGCTGAATAAATACAATTGATCTCCTTTTTCAATTTTGAAAGTATGATTGCTAAAGTCTTTCATCTGAGCATAAACTGATACTGGCATTTTATCTGGCTTAACCTCTTTTAAACGACAGTCTGCATCTGCATCTGCCTCCTGACTCTTGACAATGTATAAAGAATTGTTGGCTCCGGCATATTGCATTTCACCTGTGGTTTCATTAATTGCGCAAAGAGAAATATCCATTCCATCTTTCACTTCAGTTTCTATGTAATCTCTAGTCGTTTCACCCGACTGTTGATTCAGTGCTTTGATAACATATTTTCTAAGCAGGTTTAAAACATGATTTGCCTGTGTGACCTCTTCTTTTCTAACTATTTCATTAAGAAATGCTATTCCCAACATGCTCATAAAAGCACCGGGAACACCATGACCAGTACAATCTGCCACAGCAAAGACAAGCCATCCTTTTACTTTTGTTGCCCAATAAAAATCCCCTGATACAATATCCTTGGGTTTAAAAACAATAAAAAAATCTTTTCCCAATTCAAGTAAAGATTGCTCGGATGGAAGCAATGCGCTCTGGATTCTTTTTGCATATAGAATACTATCTGTGAGCTCATTATGCAGACTACTCAATTGTTCTTTCTGTAACATTACAAGATCACGTTGCGCTGCAATCTCTTCATTTTGCTGCATCAATTCTTCATTCTTCATTCGAATAACTTCTTCAGACCTCCTCTTAATCCTGTAACTTCGGAATAAGCCGGTAGCAAAAACAATAATTGCAAAAAAAGCGGCAACCAAAATGTATATTCTAAACCGCTGGCCTTCCATTTCAGCATCTTGTTTCTGAAGAAGAAGATCCTTTTTCTCCAATTCCTGCATTTTCTTTTCATTCTCATACTTGGCCTCCATTTCAACGATCTGCCTGTTTTTTTCTGAATTGAAAATACTATCGAACAACAAATGATATTGCTTGTAATGCATCAATGCCTTTGCATAGTCTCCGTTTGCCTCATAACTAGTTGCCAGCGTTACATTTGCCACTTTCTGGTTTGGCAGAGACTGTATTGATTCTGCTATTTGTAAACTCTTCTCACCAAATTCTATGGCTTTTAAAAAATCTTCCTTCTGATTATATAGGGAAGATAAATTAATCAAAGCAAGTGACACACCCTTTTTATCAGCTGTTTCTTTTTTGAGATAATAAGCTTTATGATAGTAATCAAGAGAAAGATCAAGGTTTCCAATATCTTTATATACATTTCCAAGATTAATGTAAATCTTACTTAGCAAAGCTTTATTTTTTTTCTTATCGAGCCGAGAAATTGCCCCTTTAAAACAATCCAAAGCCTTATCATACTCACGCAAAATATAATGTACAGCACCAATATTAGTGTAACACTGGGCAACACCTGTATTGTCATTGATTTCTTTTTCAATCTCGAGCGACTTATTGTGATATACCAAAGCCTTCCTGTAATCTTTCAATAAATATTGAATAACGCCTATGTTTGTGTACGCCAAAGACATGTTTTCTTTATCGTTCAATTGCTCAAAAATCTTCAATCCACGTAAATAGTTTTGCAGTGCATCAGAATATTCTCCCTGCGCCCGTTGCAAAATTCCAAGGCTATTGTACAATCCCCCTGCCTCTTTTGCACACTTCTTTTTATTTTGACATAATGAAGAATCCAACACTATTTGCAAAGCATTGTTGTAATAATCAATGGCCTCCGGATATTTGCCTTTCTGTCTGTAAACAATCCCCGAATACCTAAGTGATTGGGCTTTAAAAATGGCATAAGCACTTTGTTCACCCACGGGAATGCTCGATGTCAGTTTCTGGTCGCAAAGCTTTTGTGTTTTTTTGTACAAAATAAGAGCAGAATCAGGGTTCTCAAATTCGTATAAATAAGCCAGTTCATGAAGGGTTTTGATAAGATTTGTATCCCTTAAATCCTGACTCTCCAGAACAGTATTTAAACTATCAATTTTATGTATACGGCCCTTGCTTCCTGCAAATAATTGCAATGAAAAACAATACAATAGAACTAAAATTATTGGTTTATTCATTAGCCGATTCTAACACCTGCAACACAAACATCATCAATCTGTTCGTATGGCAATCCGGTTTCAGGGTTGATACAAGCTATCCATTCATTAAAAGTATGACGCAAAGCGAGTCTCTGTTCTTCCATGCTTAAATGAGAATTCTCAATAATAATTCTTTTAAATGGCTTGTATTTAAATTTCTTCCCTTTCGGGCCACCAAATTGATCTGCATATCCATCGGAGAAAAGATAGAGCTGATCTCCTTTTAGCAAATTAACTTCAAAAGTTGAAAACCGATCCATACGTTCATGAATACCAATTGGCATTTTATCTGGCTTTATTTCTGCAATCAGTTTTCCATCCTGTTCCAGAACCTTCCCTGTTTTCAACGCTTCCTGCAAATCATCAACCCCGGTTTCACGAAGTAAATAGGCTGGATTATTT
>PKSZ01000098.1 GCA_002869425.1 Marinilabiliales bacterium | reverse complement strand
AATAAGGAGAATAAGTGTCCCCGTGATTTTTAAAAACCGTTTTTTCTTGATGAGAACATAGCGTAATGAAAGAAGATAAAACACAGAAAGCAAAATCACAATTCCTGTTAAACTGTTAAGTATGAAAAGAAAAATCAAAAGCCATACTGCATTTAGTATCATTACCCATTTCAGTAGCATTTTGTTTTGCTCATTTTTGAGATTCCATAAAATGAAACAGGATAAAACAACCATTAGTGCCAATCTGATATGTGAAGTGTAGAGTGATATATGTCTTATATCCGATATATTTTTATGAATAATATCCGTGTAAATGAAAGTTGATACAATTGAAGCATAACTAACTGAGGAAGTAAAAGCCAGAAGAATCCATGTGAAATGCTTTTTTGAAATAGGCGCCGATGTGCCTACAATAAGTGGAAGACTGAGCAATGGTAGTTTTTCTTTTAATTCCTGAAGTCCCCAGTTAAGATTTTGGGTATTGAAAAGCCATAAAACAAATACAAAATAAACTCCAAGAAAATAAATCAACTGTTTTTTTTCTTTCAGCTTGCGGAATTTTCTATTGAAATTGCCTTCTACTAACCAGTTAATGGCTAATAGTAGTTGAGATGAACTTAGTGTAAATTTAGACAAAGGTATACTGACTGCCATTAAAATAAGCAGTGCAATATATATATTGTAGTGAATTCGGCTTCTCATTTTGCTGTCGGTGCAAAATTAATAATAACACAACGTAATTAAGATTATTTTATTTCATTGAATGTCCGAGAAAATTTAATTTTTTTTATTAACAAATAAAATATTGATAAAGTTATTGTATTCTAAAAAAAATTGTATTTTTGCAGTCCGTTTAAAAGAAAGTATAAGGAAATTATACCAATATATTAATTACTAAAAACTTAGCGATAAGGTGGATACATTGAGTTATAAGACTGTATCAGCCAATAAGGCAACAGTACAAAAGGAATGGTTAGTAGTAGATGCTACGGATCAGATATTAGGTAGATTAGCTGCAAAGGTAGCTTATGTATTACGTGGAAAGCATAAACCAAGTTTTACTCCTCACGTTGATTGTGGTGACAATGTAATCATCATCAATGCGGAAAAGATTGCTTTGACAGGCAATAAAATGGTTGAGAAGCAGTATGTAAGCCACTCAGGGTATCCTGGGGGACAGAGAATGACTACTCCAGAGGAATTATTGAGGAAAAAGCCATTTGCTGTGGTTGAGAATGCAGTAAAAGGTATGTTACCTAAAAGCAGACTGGGGCGTGAACTGTTCAGAAACCTTCATGTTTATGTAGGATCAGAGCATGGGCATGAGGCGCAGAAACCAAAAGTATTAGACCTTAATTCAATTAAAGAATAATAATGGAAGCTATCAAATCAATAGGAAGAAGAAAATCTGCAATAGCAAGATTGCATTTAACAGAAGGAAAAGGAAATATTACAATAAACAAAAAAGACCTTAGTACATATTTTCCTCTTGAAAGACATCAGAACATCGTTTTGTCTCCATTAAGAGTAGCAGAGATGGAAGATCGTTTTGATATCAAAATCAATTTGGATGGTGGCGGTATTTCAGGTCAGGCCCAAGCATTGCGTATGGCAATTGCCAGAGCAGTTATTAAGGTTGACCCGGAGAAAAGATCTGCGCTTAAAACTGAAGGATTTCTTACCAGAGATGCTCGTGAAGTTGAACGTAAGAAGCCAGGTAGACCAAAAGCAAGGAAGAAATTCCAGTTTAGCAAGCGTTAGTATTGCCTTTTGTTTAGTATCTAAATTGCAGAGACTTCATACGAACTACTCTGCAATTGATTTCTATAGAATGTAAACGTAAAATAGTTAAAATGCCAAGAACAAGTTTTAATGAGTTATTAGAGGCTGGAGTACACTTTGGCCATTTGAAGAGAAAGTGGAATCCTAGTATGGCTCCTTATATCTTTATGGAAAAGAATGGGATTCATATTATTGATCTACACAAAACAGTTGTGAAAATTGATGAAGCATGTGATGCAATCAAGCATATTGCGAAATCAGGAAGAAAAGTTTTGTTTGTAGCTACCAAAAAACAAGCTAAAGAAATTGTTGCTGAAAGAATCAGCAAAGTTAATATGCCATATGTTACTGAAAGATGGCCGGGTGGAATGTTAACAAACTTTCCAACGATACGTAAGGCAGTTAAAAAGATGACTTCTATTGATAAAATGTCAACAGATGGCACATTTGCTACATTATCGAAGCGCGAAAGATTACAGATCAAGCGTCAGCGTGCTAAGCTAGATAAGACTCTGGGTAGTATTGCAGACCTGACTCGTCTTCCAGCAGCTATTTTTGTTGTTGATGTTTTAAAGGAAAATATTGCTGTTCGTGAAGCCAATAGGCTTAATATACCCGTGTTTGGTATTGTAGATACCAATTCTGATCCAAAACCTGTTGATTTTGTTATTCCTGCAAACGATGATGCATCAAAGAGTATATCATTGATTATTGACATACTTGCAAAGGCTGTTGAAGAAGGATTGGCAGAAAGAAAAGCAGAGAAGGATAAAGAGCCGCCAAAAGAGAAGAAAGCAAAATCAGAGAAGAAAGAAGAAGTAAAGGCAGAAGAAAAAGCTGAAGAGAAGCCAGCAGCAAAAAAAGCTCCGGCAAAAAAGACTACAGCAAAAAAAGAGGAGTCTAAAGAAAAAGTAGCTGAAAAAGCAACAGAAGAAAAGAAATAAATTTACCCATTTAAAAAATAAAGAAATGTCAAAAGTTACTGCAGCAGATGTTAGTAAATTAAGAAAATCTACCGGAGCAGGTATGATGGATTGCAAAAACGCATTGGTAGAAGCAGAAGGTGATTTTGATAAAGCAGTTGAAATCATTCGAAAAAAAGGTCAGGCTGTTGCAAACAAGCGCGCAGACCGTGAAGCTACAGAAGGTTGTGTTGTTGCTAAAACAGCATCAGATAATAAAAGAGGTGTTGTTGTTGCTCTAAATTGTGAAACTGATTTTGTTGCTAAAAATGATGATTTTGTTGCATTTGCAAATCAGTTAGCAGACTTAGCAATTGCTAATAAGCCAGCATCCAAAGACGAGCTCCTTTCAATAACTGTTGATGGAAGAAGCGTAAGCGATATCATTACAGAAAAAATAGGAAGCATAGGCGAAAAAATAGAATTGTCTTTTTATGAGAATATTGATTCAGAATATGTAATTCCTTATATCCACCTTGGTAGTAAGCTTGGAACGATTGTTGGTTTTAATAAAGAAATCGCAGATGAGCAGGTGGCAAAAGATGTAGCTATGCAAGTTGCCGCAATGAATCCGGTTGCAATTGATAAAGGTGATGTACCTCAGGATGTTATCAACAAGGAAATTGAAATTGGAAAAGAGCAAGCAAAACAGGAAGGTAAACCAGAAAATCTTTTGGAAAAGATTGCAATGGGTAAACTGAATAAGTTCTATAAAGAAAATACTTTATTAAATCAGGCTTTTATTAAAGATCAAAAGATTTCTGTAACAGATTATCTTAAAGGTGTTGATAAAGATTTAACAGTTACTAAATTTTATAGAATTGGATTAGCAGAATAATACAAATTTATAATCTACAATAAAGGAGAGTTCTTTCGAGCTCTCCTTTTTTATTATCTTTAGATTTTTAAAATTTAACTTATGTCAAAATATAAACGAATACTATTGAAGCTTAGTGGAGAATCTTTGATGGGATCTCAGCAATATGGAATAGATGCGCAACGGTTGTCTGATTATGCAAAACAAATAAAGGAAGTTTGTACTTCTGGTGGTGTGCAGGTAGGAATTGTGATCGGTGGTGGAAATATCTTTAGAGGACTTTCAGGAGCTGCAAAGGGCTTCGACAGGGTAAAAGGTGATTATATGGGGATGTTGGCAACTGTGATCAATAGCCTGGCTTTACAATCAGAGTTAGAGAAAATCGGTCAAAAAGCAAAAGTGCTAACCGCAATTCCAATGGAACCAGTAGGTGAAAGATATGAAAAGAGTAGAGCTGTTGAATACTTGGAGAATAATCAAATTGTAATTTTTTCTTTTGGTACAGGCAATCCTTATTTTACAACAGATACTGCATCTTCTTTGAGAGCTGTTGAGATAGAAGCAGATGCTCTTTTTAAAGGAACAAGGGTTGATGGAGTTTATACGGCCGACCCGGAAAAGGATCCAATGGCAAGAAAATATGAGAATATTTCATTTGGTGAAGTTATTCAAAAAGGATTAAAGGTGATGGATCTTACTGCATTTGCAATGTGTAAAGAAAACAAATTACCCATTATTGTTTTTGATATGGATACTGTGGGAAACCTAAAAAAGGTAATTGATGGTGAAAATATTGGTACTCTTGTCTCTTGAAATTGAGTTAATGGGTTGTAAATTATTAGCTTTTTTATAAATTTGTTGCATTCTCAAAAAAAGAAAACTATGGAAGATGAAGTAATGTTCTGTCTTGAAGTAACAGAAGAAAAGATGGATAGTGCCTTAAAGCACCTTGAATCAGAATATAAAAAAATGAGAGCAGGGAAGGCTGATCCTCATATGCTTGACGGGATATCAGTCGATTATTATGGCACATTAACACCTTTATCTCAGGTTGCTAATATAAATACACCCGACCCGAGAACAATTGCAATTCAGCCTTGGGAAAAGCAAATGGTTGATCCTATTGAAAAGGCAATTCTGGCAGCCAATATAGGGCTAACACCGATGAATAATGGTGAATTAATCCGGATTAATATTCCAATCTTAACAGAAGAGCGTAGAAAGATGCTTGTTAAACAAGTGAAGAATGAAGGCGAAAACACAAAGGTTGGCGTTAGAAACTCTCGTAAAGAAGCCAATGATACAATCAAAAAATTAAAGAAGGATGGTTTGGCAGAAGATAGTGCCAAGGGAGCAGAAGACGATATCCAAAAATTAACAGATAAGTATGTTGAAAAGGTAGAACAGCTTGTTGAGTTAAAGGAAAAAGAGATAATGACTATATAGTCGGAAAAAAATAATGTTGTGAGGCTGGAATACCATTCCGGCCTTTTTTTTTACCTGCCAACCGGACAATTATGGCAAATATCCAGAAGTTCGTTATTATTTAGATTTGTTCTGTATTCATTAAATTGTGAGCTATGCCATAATGCGTTAACCGTTGAATTGTTAACGTTGCCAATTGAATATTTTCCTTTTTTATCCATACAACAAAGAACCACATTTCCATCTTGCGTAATGATACAGTTTTTGTATAGTTCGGGGCACCCCCTGATATTTCTTTTTTTTATTTCAATTTTGTTATTGGATATTTTGTATCGGTTGTATTTTTCTGGGATTTGTT
>PKSZ01000366.1 GCA_002869425.1 Marinilabiliales bacterium | reverse complement strand
CTGGAGTTGGGTTGTGACTTTTTCAATACACTAAAAGCAGCAACAATAGTTCCTAAAATTCATTACAATCTTAATGTGGGTTTATTGCAAAAAGGAGATTGCGCCGATTTTATAATTATTGATAATCCCAAAAACTTTAATATTCTATCCACATATATTAATGGCGAAATTGTAAGTGATAATGGTATTGTTAATTTCCCAAAGTCTAAAAAAGTTATTATAAATAATTTTGAACGCGAAGAACTTAATCTTTCTGATTTGCAAATCAAGACTTCCAATAAGACATTTCCGGTTATGGAAATATTGGATGGGGAATTAATCACAAAAAAAATAGACATCGAAATTAACAAAGATGATTCAGGAAACGTATTGTCTGATCCTGATAATGATGTATTGAAAATTGTAGTTGCCAGCAGATATGACAATTCGCCTCCTTCTGTTGGTTTTGTAAAAAACATGAATTTAAAACGGGGAGCATTAGCAAGTAGTATTGCACATGATTCTCACAACATTATTGCGGTTGGCACCAATGATAATGATCTTTTATTAACCATTAACAAGCTCATTCAAAATCAAGGAGGAATAATTGCATACGATGGTGAATTTTCAGAATTACGATTAGAAATTGCTGGATTGATGACAAACGATTCTGCACATAATGTTGCCAGACGTTATGAAATAGTTCATAATAAAGCCAAACAAATGGGCTCTACTTTACACGCTCCATTTATGACTCTTTCATTTTTATCATTACTTGTTATACCCGAAATTAAAATTAGCGATAAAGGAATTTTTGATGTCAATAAATTTGAATTTATCAAACTCTAAACTTATAATCCTATGATTAATATTGAAAAATTAAAACAGTCCATTCGTGATGTACCCGATTTTCCAAAACCTGGAATCTTATTTAAGGATATAACAACAGCACTAAAAGATCCTGAAATTTTTACTTTCATTTGTGAATCGATAAGTAACAAATTTGCAAACAAAGGAATTACAAAAGTAGCAGGAATTGAATCCAGGGGTTTTATTGCAGGTGGATGTATTGCCAATAATCTGAACGCAGGTTTTATTCCGATTCGTAAACCAGGGAAATTACCCAGCGAGATTTTTTCTCAAAGTTATGAATTGGAATATGGAACAGATACGCTCGAAGTTCACAAAGATGCTTTTTCAAGCGATGATGTTGTACTAATACATGACGATTTGCTGGCAACTGGTGGCACAGCAGAAGCAAGTATTGCACTTTTAAAACAATTCGGTGTTTCGAAAATATACACAAGCTTTATCATTGAACTGGATTTTCTTAAAGGATCAGAAAGATTAAAAAACCAGTCAGAATTGTTTTCTCTTATCAAATTTTAATTCTTGAAGGGGTTTACTTTTGATAAAAATTACTTTTGGCTGTTCCTAATCCTTATTGGTACAGCCCTTTTGTATAGCAAAGGTCTTCATTACCAGTTTGTTAATTGGGATGATAATATGATGGTTTTGTCTAATCCTACGCTTGACAAATCATTTTTACAATGCATTATTGACTCTTTTTCAAAGACTTACATTGGCCTTTATCACCCGCTTACTATAATTAGTCTTAAAATTGATTCTTTACTTTATGGAACAGATCCTTTTGGGTATAAGCTTTCAAATCTCATTTTTCACATCATAAGTGTTATTTTTCTTTTTCTTACACTTAAACGATATTTTAATCATTCGATTGTTGTTCTATCCACTATTGTTTTTGCACTTCATCCCATGCACGTTGAATCTGTTGCATGGGTATCTGAACGCAAAGATGTTTTGTTCGCTACCTTTTATGTTATTTCTCTTTATTTCTATTCTCAGTCAAAAAAGAAAAATAAAGTACTAAACTATTCGCTTTCATTTTTCGCATTCATATTATCTCTATTATCAAAATCAGCGGCAGTTACGATTCCGGTAGTAATGCTTGTGTTTGACTATGTGTCAGAAAAGAGTTTTTCATTAAAACAAATTATTAAGAAATCACATTTCTTTATTCTTTCCCTCGCTTTTGGTATTTTAACCATTACGCTTTTTGACACTCAAAATAATCTATTCGTATATCCGAATGATTATGGTTTAATTCATAAATTTTTGATTCCTTTTAATGGTTATTTATTCTACATTATCAAATTTATTTTACCGGTTAATCTTTCAGCAGCATATCTTTTCCCATTAAGTTCTGAAGGCTTTTCTTTTGTTTTCTATTCCAGTCCTGCGATCATTTTAATTCTCATTTTAATTATTTGGAAATCCGGAATTTATAAAAATAAAATCATCCTTTCGGGTATTATCATTTACACAGTAACTATTTTTCTATTTCTCCAGATTCTTCCCCATGGTCGAGTCTACGCAGCCAACAGATATTCATATATTCCATACATAGGTTTGTCAATTATTACAGGATATTTCTTACATAAATACATCCAACAAAAGATTGTTGCAAATACAATACTTTCCGTAATTTCAATTGTCCTTTTTCTAATATCTATTCAACACATCAAGATTTGGCAAAACGGTGTATCGCTTTTTACTAATATCATTGAATACAATCCGGATCACAATTTAGGATATACCAATCGTGGAGCAGCCTATTACTATGGTTTTTCCAAAAATAAAAAGCCCGATTATCAAAAATGTATTCGTGATTGCAATATTGACATATCGCTCAATCCTATTGATTCAGTATCAATTTTCAATAGGGGAAATAGCTTTTTTAACATTGGCAATCTTGAAAAAGCCCGGAAAGATTATCATAAATGCATTTTGATTGAAGACAACCACTATAAAGCTTATAATAATCTTGGATTAAGCTATGCGTATTCAAATAATTTTGAGAAAGCCATTGAACTCTATCATAAATCTATTGAGATTAACAATTCATTTCCGGATAGCCATAATAACCTTGGATTTGCCCTTTTTTACACAGGAGATACACTAAATGCCTGCTCCGAATGGAACAAAGCAATTACAGGAGGAAATTTACAGTCGGTCAAATTCTTTCATGAATTCTGTGAATAATTTAAATCTGTTTAAACAATTTTCTTCATTTTATCGTATTTTCGCATTAAACTGCTAATTCTATCCGTATGAAATTCTTTTTCATTCTACTTATACTTTTACCAGCTCTTTGTATTGGACAAATTCAATATGACTTTGAAGATGGTTCAATAGATGGCTGGACAGAAAGCAACCCTGGAAGCTGGGAGTCATCAACTGTAGATCCAATTGATGGTTCATATTCTCTTAAACACAGTTATGACAATGCCTCGGGCGCCACAGAATATGTTTCAACCTCATTATGTCCCATTCTTTTGGAATCCGGTATTACGACCTGGCAATTTCAGGTTCGACATGCTTATGATCCCTCCTCAGGAAACAATTGGGCTGTATTCCTGTATACAGACCAAGACGCCCTATCCGCCTCCGCATCAACACTTAGTGGCTATGCTATTGGTGTTAATTATTCTGGTAGTTCTGATTTATTATCGTTATGGAAAGTTGAGAATGGAGTTGCTACTGAAATTATTTCTTCAACCGTAAACTGGCAAACTGAAATTACTACAACTGGTGTTTGTGGTATTAAAGTTACTAGATCATCTTCAGGTTATTGGGAAATATATGCAGATACCAATGGTGGTTTTGATAACCTAATTCTACAAGGAAGTATCACCGATAATTCCATAAACTCAGGAAACAATTTTCTTATCTCATACGAATATACAAGTTCAGCAGATATGAAGTTATGGTTTGATGATCTAACGATAGAATCCACCGGATATAATACCTCAATTGATTATGATTCCGAAATTAGTGACCCACAGACACAGGTTTCAGGCGATAACATACCATCTACTGCAACTACTGCCGCGACAGCTGTAGATGTTTTTTCATTTTCAGTTTCAGATTTAGCAAGCAGTGATGCACTACCAACCGAAATTACAGAGCTGAATATCAAAAATGCCAATCCATCTAATTCTGCTTTGTGGGAATCTGCAATAGCAGGCGTAATTCTGTCTGAATCCGGCGGTTCTGATCTTAATATCAACTATACCATTTCCAATTCAAAAATAAGCATATTCCCTCAATCCGGGAGCATGAACATTCCTGGTGGTACAAATAAAGAATTTACTTTATCCATTTATCTTTCCAATGAACAATTAACAGATGGATCCGTTTTACAATTTCAAATTCCGGCTTCAAATCATGGATGTTTAGCCAACTCATCTGGAAGCCAGTTATCATGCAATTTTACTGCTGATGTTTTATCTTCTGTATTTACAATTGATGTTTCGTCTACGCAGCTAATTATTGATAACTATCCTTCATTGGTAGGTAGTAATAAAGCTTTCAGTTGTACAGTAAAAGCAATAGATGCCAACAACAATCTGGATACAGATTTTTCGGGACTGGTTACTTTATCTGTTGGTTATGGAGATGGCTCTTTAAGTTCCTCTGCGGGTTTATCGCAAAACTTATCTTCCGGACAATTCACCTGGTCTGATCTTACATATGATGACGAAGGGTACTTCAAAATTTCTGTACAAGATAATGCTGCCAGTCTGAATTCAGGTTTATCTTATTACATCAACTCTATTGTCTTTCCTGAGACAATTTCTGATAATTTTTCCGATGGCGATTTTACAAATAATCCTGTTTGGACCGGTGATGAGAACGATTTTATTATCGATCCTACAAGACTTTGGCTACAATCATTTCCCCCGGATGAAGATCCGGATACAAGCTATCTTGCCACATATATTGATCCCATTGTTTACGATCTTGAATGGCAATTCTATATTAATCTTGATTTTGATCCATCCAGTAATAATTTTGTTCGATATTACCTAATATCTGATAACCAAACTCTTACAGCCAGCCTTAATGGGTATTTTATTCAATTTGGTGAAACGGGTAGCACCGATGCCATTGAGTTATTCAGACAAGATGGAAACGCTGTAAGTTCGGTATGCAGGGCTGCAGATGGCTTGATTGCCAATAGTCCGGAAGTACGAATAAAAGTAAGGAAATCTGCTGGCGGAGAATGGAAAATTTATGCAGATTATTCAGGAAACAATATTCTATCACAAATTGCCACAGGAACAGACAATACATATTCTTTTGACTATTTCTGTCTGGGCCCTTCCTGTATTCATTTAAGTTCATCATACAATGAAAAATTCTTTTTTGATGACATATATGCCGGTCCTTACATTATAGATTCATTACCTCCCGAAGTAACAGAAGTTAGGCCCGTGGCTTCTAACAGGCTGAATGTTTATTTTAACGAAGGCGTTGAACTATTTTCGGCTGAATCATTTTCTCACT
>PKSZ01000161.1 GCA_002869425.1 Marinilabiliales bacterium | reverse complement strand
TGTTTTTGTAGTTCCTTAAAATGTTCAATGAGCACGATACCATTCAAAACAGCAATACCGAAGAGTGCAATAAATCCAATCCCGGCAGAAACACTAAAAGGCATTCCTCTTATCCAAAGTAAAGTAATTCCTCCCACCGTGGCTAGAGGTATAGCTATAAAAATCATTAGAGCATCTTTAAATGACTTAAATGCAAAATGTAGAAAGATAAATATCAACAAAAGAGCCACCGGAACAGCAAACATCAAACGTTTGGTTGCACTTTTTAGATTTTCAAACTGTCCACCATATTCAATGTAATTCCCAGCTTTCAATTGCACTTTTTCATCGATCCGATTTTGTATATCGCCAATAACAGATTCCAGATCTCGATTACGAACATTAATACTCACAACCACCCTGCGTCGAGCATTATCATGCGAAATTTTGGCCGGACCTTTTGTATATTCAATATCTGCAAGTTCACTAAGAGGAATCATCTCTCCACTGGCAAGAGGTATCTGAAGCTGACGAATATCTTCAATGTCGGTTCGGTATTCATGATCCAAACGCATCACCAAATCAAAGCGTTTCTCACCTTCAAAAATAACTCCAGCCTTTTCACCTCCAAAAGCAGCTGCCAAAGAAGCATTCAATGTCTTAATATCCACACCATAATATGCTATTTTACTTCTATTGTAATCTACTTTAATTTGTGGCAGCCCTTCTGTTTTTTCAACGACAACATCACTTGCTCCAGGCACGTCCTCAATTAGTTTTTTTATTTCTCTTGCCTTTTGATTAATATAATCGAGATCCTCACCAAATATTTTAACAGCAATATCGGAACGTACTCCTGTGATTAATTCATTAAAACGCATTTCGATGGGTTGAGTAAATTCATATTCCACTCCCGGAATGATAGATAACGCATCTTTGAATTCGCCGGCAAGGTCCTCTTTACTGTTTGCCCTGGTCCAGTTATCCCTGGGCCTGAGTTTAATAATCATATCTATTTCTTCCATAGACATAGGGTCAGTTGGAACTTCAGCAGCACCAATACGACAAACAATCTGATCCACTTCATCGGGGAAATTATTTATTAAAATATTTTCCATTTTGGTGGTCATTTCCACTGTTTTAGAAAGTGAAGTGCCTGTCTTTAATACGGGTTGAATTACAAAATCTCCTTCATCTAGAGTGGGCACAAACTCACCCCCAATGCGCATAAAAAGTACGCCAGTATATATCAGCGACAATACGGCTGCTCCAAGCACGATACGTTTATGATTACATGACCATTTAATAACCGGATGGTATGATTTATAGACTTTGTCCATGATCCAATCTGAAATATTGCGCTTATTGGCTTTTCCTGGTTTCAAAAACAGTGAGGAAGCTACGGGTATCCAGGTAAGGCCAACTATCATGGCCCCAATTATGGCAAAAGAAAACGATAAAGCCATTGGGTGAAACATTTTTCCCTCAACTCCACTCAATGATAAGATGGGTATAAAGACAATAAGAATGATAAGCTGTCCAAAAATGGCAGACTTCATCATAGTGGATGCTCCCTTAATAGAAATTCTATCTAAAATACTCTTACGTATATCACCTTTGCTTGACAGAATTTCGCTCCTTTGCAGACTCATTTTTATGGCGATATACTCGACAATAATCACCGCCCCGTCAATAATAATTCCAAAATCAAGTGCTCCCAGACTCATCAGGTTAGCATCGATTCCAAAAACATACATCATTCCCAGCGTAAACAGCAATGCCAAAGGTATGGTTGATGCAATAACCAAAGCCGAACGCCAATTTCCCAGAATTAAAATAACCACAAGTAGTACAATGATGGCTCCAAAAATAAGGTTCTCCACTACTGTTGAAGAGGTTTTAGCAATCAGTTCGCTGCGTTCTAAAATGGGATTAATAAAAACTCCTTCAGGCAAGTTCTTCTGAATTTCAGCCACCCTTTCATTTACTTCATTAATCACATTTCTCGAATTGGCATCTTTAAGCATCATAACCTGTCCAAGTACTGTTTCTCCTTTTCCATTGGCCGTTATGGCTCCAAAACGATTAGCATGACCTAATTTAACCTTAGCCAAATCTTTCACCAATATTGGAGTACCTGCATTATTATTTACAACTATATTTTCAATATCTTCCAGGGTTCTTGCTTTACCATCACCTCTGATGAAATAGGTTTGATTTGTTTTTTCAATATATGAACCACCAGAAATACCATTGTTGTTTTCCAGGGCATTAAAAATTTCCATCAAGCTAATGTTAAGGCTTTTTATTTTATCAGGAATAACAGCTACTTCATATTGTTTTAAATATCCTCCCCAGCTATTTATCTCTACTACACCTTTCATTCCCGATAATCGCCTCTTAATTATCCAATCCTGAATTGTTCTCAGCTCCATAGCAGAATACTGATCCTTGTATTCAGGTTTCACATCAACTATATATTGGTATATCTCTCCCAGTCCGGTTGTTATGGGCCCCATTTCTGGTTGACCATAAGCTGGTGGAATATTTTCCGATGCAGATTTAATCTTTTCTGCAGTTAATTGCCTTGGTAAATATGTGCCCATACTTTCCTCAAAAACCACCGTAACCACAGAGATACCGAACTTAGAAACAGAACGTATTTCAGTAACACCGGGTAAATTGGCCATTGCCATTTCAACAGGAGTCGTAATATATTGTTCAATCTCAGGAGTTGATAAATTACCTGAAGTGGTAATTACCTGAATCTGATTATTTGTAATATCAGGGACGGTACCAACCGATATATTTAAAGCAGAATACAAGCCAAAAGCGGCAATTGTAAGTGTAAACAGTATTACTATGAGCTTATTCTTTACACTAAAATTTATAATTTTCTCCAACATCTTTTCGTCCAATAATTGTTGACTTCAAATTTACTTTTAAATATTGGTTTCCCAATTCAAGAAACGATCAATTGCTTACACCCACTATTAGCAACAAACACATATTCTGGACTGATAAGCATTGATAAGGTTTAAATAATAATACAAATTTTTCTTTAACTTCTTCAGCCTAGGCATAAACTTACAAGAAAGAGTAAACCCAACAATTATAAAAGTTAATCTTTGCATATGAATGCTATATAACTTATTGATTTTGGATAATTGTCACTAAATTCCAGAATTGATTACATGAAATGCCAAACAAAATAACAATGAAGCTTAGTCTACTTACAGTATTTTTATCCCTGTGTCTATTCTCTGCGTCACACTCGCAATCTTTATATTTTCCACCCATTGACAATGACAACTGGGAAACTATATCTACAGATAGTTTAAACTGGTGCCCTGACTCGATTGCTTCATTGCAAAGTTATCTTGAGAATACAAACACTAAAGCCTTTATTGTTTTAAAAAACGGGAAAATTGCAGTGGAATGGTATTTCAACAATCATACTCAGGATAGCTTATGGTACTGGGCTTCGGCCGGAAAAACCATTGCTGCCTTTCTAACAGGCATTTGTCAGGAAGCAGGCAAATTGAATATCGAAGACAAAGTTTCTGATTATTTGGGTAATGGCTGGACTTCAGCGCCTCTTGCAAAAGAAAATCTTATTAAAATAAGAAATTTATTGGATATGACTACCGGGCTGGATGACTCATACACGCCATCACAACCACCAGAGAACTGCACAGATGATACTTGTCTCCTGTATCTTGCCGATGCCGGAACCCGATGGGCATATCACAACGCCCCATATTATCTGCTTCAAGACTTAATGGCAGTAGCCGTAGGTTCCAACTTTAATCTAATTACTAATTATTACCTTGAAAACCTCATTGGAATGAATGGTTTCTGGTTCAACCACACATACTACAGCAACTGCAGATCAATGGCACGATTTGGTTTACTGAACCTAAATAAAGGAATATGGGACACAGATACAGTAATGCACAATCAGAACTATTTTGAAGATATGATTCATCCTTCTCAAAACATGAATGATTCATACGGTTATTTATGGTGGTTAAATGGACAAAACACATATATGTTACCCGGAAGTCAAATTGTATTTCAAGGAAATCTTATTCCATATGCACCTGCAGATATGTATTCTGCATTGGGTAAAAACGACCAGAAAATATATGTAGTTCCGAGTAAAAACATGGTGATTGTAAGGATGGGAGAATCAGCAGATATTAGTCTCTATGCCCTGTCAAATTATGATAATGAACTATGGGGAAGGCTAAGCAGCATGAATTGCGATATTACAAACCAATCCAGCTATCCTTCTGACAAGATTGAAGTTTATCCCAATCCTACACATACCAACATTACAGTTAAGCTCAACCAAGATTCTGAGATACATATTGAATTGTTTGATATAACAGGACTACAAATATTTAATAAGGCCTATAAAACTGCTACATTTGTAATTGATATGAGTCAATACATTTCCGGGACGTACATACTGAAAATCAAAAATATAAAAGGAGATATTGTACATACTGAAAAAATAATTAAGGAATAAGAAAAAGAGAATACAGTTGTGTTGAGCCTATCTCATGTATCATATTAGAAATACATGTATAAAAAAAGCCCCAAAATGGGGCTTTTTTGCGGTCTGGACGGGACTCGAACCCGCGACCTCCGGCGTGACAGGCCGGCATTCTAACCAAACTGAACTACCAGACCTTGCTTTAAGGAGATGCAAAGATAATACAAGGTTTTGTATTATCAAACAAAAAAATAAAAATCATCAAAGATTTTTTCTTTAATCAAAGAAAAAGAAACTGAAATTTACATGACCATACTTTCGAGTCTTGTAAAGGTATTCATTTTCAATAAAGTTGGTCTCAGCACCATGCTCCAGAATAAATACTCCTCCTTCTGCTAAAATTTGAGATTCTTTGATCAAAATAGGCAACCTTTTTATTTCTTTCAATTCATAAGGAGGATCAGCAAATATCAAATCGTACTTACCTTTCTTTTTTGAGATAAACCTAAAAACATCCAATGGTTCAAGAAACAAAGCATTTTCATTTAATTCTCTGGCTGTTTTTCGCATAAAATTGCAATACCGG
Organism: Marinilabiliales bacterium; assembly: GCA_002869425.1. Classification (GTDB taxonomy): domain Bacteria; phylum Bacteroidota; class Bacteroidia; order Bacteroidales; family BM523; genus BM523. The sequence continues at coordinate 285 of PKSZ01000161.1, read as the reverse complement.
ACATTGGATTCAACAGCCACAACCTTTTCAACACCCCTTGATAAAAACTCAAAGCTTATATTTCCTGTCCCTGCAAAGAGGTCTGCTACTACTGAATCTTCAAACTCAAATTCATTATTTAAAATATTGAAAAGACCTTCTTTAGCCCTATCTGTTGTAGGTCTATGTTTAAACAATTTTCCGGGATCAATTCTTCGGCTTCGATATTTGCCACTAATTATCCGCACGAATGTACATTTATGAGATTTACGAAACTATGTGCAGGAATATCATTAAATGTATAAC
>PKSZ01000680.1 GCA_002869425.1 Marinilabiliales bacterium | reverse complement strand
TCAACATCTTCTTCATTTAATAGTTAGCGTAGGTATTTCAATGTATCAATTGCTTCCTGAAACTGGTAATTAATATGATATGCTTTTCCAAGGAAATAATATGACTCCAGGGGTGCTAATGTATCCATTAAATCCTCCGGAATATAATTTCTGGATGCCCCTTGCACTGCCTTTTCAAGATATTGAATGGCTTTGTGCTTTTCAAGACTTGTTTTCAGATAGCAATAACCCAGTTTAAAGTTTACATTGTAGTTGTTGGGTGCTTCTTTTACCAATTCCTTGAGAATCTTAATGGCGCCGTCAAAATTCTCACTGTACATTTGTTCATCTGCATTGAAGGCTTTTATTCTGAAAGCATTTTTGATCCCGGTTTTAAAAAGGAGAGTGTCCATCATGTTGAAGACGGAATCTTCTTCTTCTTGTGCAACAGAAGGCTTTGCTATTGCAGTAAAAACAATAAAAATCAGAATGGAAAGTTTAATGTTTAATTTACTAAGCTTCTCCAGCATAATTACCGCATACGAAAGTTAATATTATTTGTTTCCATTTTTAAGCGTTATTGAAAACTTAAGTTTCGAATGTCCAAATCAACATTATTATACTGTTGAGCATTAAGTAAAATATACCTGAGTTTTTTTGCAACCGATTCAGGTGTATCTAGCAGTCCATTGTTTTTTAGCTGAATGAATTCAGTTACTCGTGAAAAATCTTCTTCATCAGACATTCTTATTTGTTCCTGCATAGCTGTTTCAATAATTCCCGGGGCAACTGAAAGAATTTTGGTTTTTTTTGAAGGATCAGATTGTTTCTGCTCAACATCAATGGTTTTGCTCATCATTTCGATGCCTGCTTTTGAAGAGCAATATGTTACCCAACCATCAATGGCATTTTTTGAGGCCCCGGAGCTAATGTTTAAAATTACTTTTGTTGTTTTGACGTCACCAAATTGTTGTATAAAAGTATTGCTAAGCATAGCGGGAGAAACAAAATTTACCAATAAGGTATTTCTGATATCATGGGATTTTCTTTTTCCAAAATATTGGATATCTCCAAGTAGTCCGGCATTGTTTACCAAATATATTTCCGATTGATCTTCAGGATTTGTAAACCTAAATTTTTCAACCGAATCAAGGTCAGTAAGATCTAGTTGAACATGCTGATAACGCTCATGCGAGATTACATTATTTCGTGAGATTCCCAGCACATAGTTGTTGCTATCTTCCAGCAATTCATTTGCAAGAGCAAGCCCAATGCCTCTGCTGGTACCGGTTATATAAAATGTACGTCTCATTATCTACTGGATAATAATTTTGTTTGTGTGTATTTGTTGACTATTGGATGTCTTAATCATATAAATACCTTTTCCAAACTTAGCAATATTTATGTTAGATATTGAATTTTTAAAATGATTTTCATGATATACTCTTTTTCCTTCACTGTTGAAAATTTCTATTGTTTTTTCACCATTCCAGGGAACTTCAAGAGAGAATATCCCTTTGTTAGGATTTGGAATAACTTTTATTTCTTGTGAATAGCTTAACTGATCAATGGAAGCAATGCCATTGTCTTCAAGATTGGAGAAAGATTGGGTATAGGGACCTCCCTGTGCTTTATTGCCGTCAGGATCGCAAGGGTTTCCAGGCTTTACTGCAGCAACTCTGTAAAATAAAGTTCCTGTGGGTGGATTCTCATCAATATAACTAGTGTTGTTGCTTGATATCGTTTCAATAAGCTCCAGTTCTCCTGTATTATTACCTCTCCAGATTTCGTATGATTGGACTGCAAATCCTTCGTATGAAGCTTGCCAGTCAAGATAATATCCGGTGGGAAGTTGTGGATTAACACCCAGCAGCAATGTTTTGTGATAACTACTTAATAAGGATTCTGTTCCACAGCTATCTATAGCAGATAGTTTGTACATGTATGAGCGGGTGTTTGGATAAGAATTTTGATCAACAAAAATTGAAACCTCTGAAAAATCAACAGAACCAATTAATTCATAGTCTCCAGCAACAGAGCTTTCCCTGTATATGTTGAAATATTCTATACCGGTCATTCCTGTTTTCTCCCAAACAATAAGGTTTTTATTCAACGTTGTATCAACTGTAATAATACATATTTGTGGCGTGGCAGGAAGAATAGCAGGTATTGTAATGGACTGAATTGCCTGGCAGGAATTACCCGAGTGTGTAACGGTTACAGAATAAGTTCCCGGTGAAACATTGTTTAGATCTTCTGTGGTGGCTCCGTTAGACCAGTTATATGTGTATGGTTGTGTTTCACCAGTAACCGTAATGTCAATGGATGCATTATTGCTACCACAGTTACCTTCTTCTATATTATCGACGCTTATTATGGCTGCACCGTCTTCACTAACAGCAATGGCATCTTCTGCTATACATCCGTTGTTATCAGTAACGGTTAATTCAAAAACTCCGGCAGCAACATTATCTATATTTTGATTGGTACTTCCTTCAGACCAGATATAGCTGTAAGGAGCTGTTCCTCCTGTGACAGTAACTGCCGCTGAACCATCACTATTTCCACAGGAAGCATTGTTTGCACTGAATGACAAATTTAACGGATCCGGTTGCTCAATGGTAATGCTTGCTGCTCCAGAACAACCAGCATTATCAACCACAACAAGTTCGTAGTTCCCGGCAGAAGCAGAAGATAAATCTTCACTGGTTTCGCCATTACTCCATTCAAATGCATAGGGTTCTTCACCATCGGTAACTGTAACATCGATAGCTCCACCTGACTGTCCGTAACATAAAACATTACTAACCGATGTAATATCAATAACGGGAGCTCCATCATCGCTAATGGCAGCAATACCAACTTCTGTACACCCATTATTATCGGTTACGGTTACAGAGTAGGTTCCCGAGGGTTGATATGTTATACTTGCCTGTGTTACTGTATTCGACCACAAGTATTCGTATGGAGATGTTCCTCCTGATACTGATGCAGTAGCACCTCCAGTACTGGCTGCACAATCGGAAGCGATACTTGTAATGGATAGATCAAGGGCTGAAGCCGGTCCGGAAATAGTGAAACTTTTTGTTACAGGACAAATTCCCATATCTGAAACGGTTACGCTATAATTTCCCGGATATAATCCGGATATGGAAGCATCGGTTGAGCCTGTTGACCATTCATAGTAAGTAATTTGTACAGTTCCTGTTACGCTTGCAAATGCTGAAGCCTCTCCCTGGTAGCAGCTATCATTATTGTATGTAAGGTTGATAACAATTTCATCGGGAGAATAAACCTCTACAGTAGCAGAGTCAACATTGGCCATACCATCTGTTACAGTAACTTTATAAATTCCTGCGCAAAGATTGGATACAATTTGAGTGGATTGACCTATGTCATTGTAATTTTCATCTGTCCAGGCATATTCATAGTTACCATTACCACTGTTTATTCCCACTTCAATGGATCCGTCGCATTCTCCATAGCAGCTAACACTCATTGCGCTTGCATCAATATCCAGGGTTCTGATTTCTTTGGTGAATGTTTCTCTTTTCCAGTGTCCCCATTTCCCATTCAGATCAAGAGCACGAACGTAAATATAATGGGAGCCTGTGCTGGCAGCAGAAACGTCAAAGGTTTCTGTTAAACTAAGTTGCGTTCCGGGAGTCGTTTGAATTATACTTCCGGTATTTACACCTGTATCGTCATCAACGAAATACTCTATGGCAACAATATTTTCTGAATGTTCAGCTTCGATATTTGCAACGATTGGTTCATAATATCCAATGTTTGTTGTAATGCTTAGACTAATAATTTTGGGAACATCTGGTTTTGCTCCAACATTGAACGGGTGTGTTCCTCCGTACATTCCTATATTGGTTCCATCAGTGGCTGCATTTTCGCCCGGAGAACCACTTGATAGATGGTAATCACTGTCATAGCTGAAAGCCGGAGCTGAATCCCAGTCCAGATTAACAAATTGGGGATCTGTTGATTCAAGATTGTTACTTCCTGTATTTCCTGTTCCTGGAAGCGTATTGTCATCACATAAGTACGAAATATTATTATTAAATATACAGTCTGTGCATAATTTAGGATTGGCAGCAAAGAAAATGTTGTTTTCGATGATAGAACCATTAATTTGATCAAAAACTTTGGCATATGAACCTGTCTGATTCATGAATAAATTATGATTAATGAAAAATTCTGAATTATCTGCTGATGTAAGACTTCCAATTACAGAATTATCCAGAACATTATTATGAATTGCAATGGAGGTATAGGTGGCCAGACCAAAATATAAGGTTGCATTCTCAAAATAACAATTTCTAATGGTATCGTTTGAATATACGCCACCACCATAAAACTTTATCTTTGCTAGCTTATTGTTCTCTAATACCACATTATTCACAGGAAGATTAAAGTCCCAGATTTCAACTCCAGACATGCCTGAGATTTCAAATCCGGAAATTTTAGAATTGGACGGACTGAGGATGTTGCCGCTTTTTAAAACAAACCAATCTACTTTGGTTGTTGCATCTTCATCACCAAAATATCCTTCACCAATAAGCACCAGTGGTTTGTCTATCAGTGCTCCTGCGTAGGTGGATGAGGATGCAGACACCAGAATTGTATCGTAAGGGTTTGCAGCATCAACGGCAGTTTGAATTTCTGTATACTCACCAGGAGAGTCTGAAACATTGCTGACAGTATAAGTATCAGCATACAGATTTAAAATTATTGACAATTGGAATAGCAGTAGAAACGTAATATTTTTCATGTTTAGAATTTTATTGAGCTGGAACAAATTTCCCAAAAAAATGGTTAAAAGATGCATTATCGGTTGAAATTTTTGTGAAAGCTTTAGTATTAACAATCAATTGATGATAATTTACTGTTAAAGTTTATAATAAAGTGCTTCAGGCTTATAATTTTGTGTTCGTCATCTGATCCGATTGGATGCATTTTTTTGATTAACTTAAAATATAAGTAATTTTGCATCGTTACTAATAGAGCATTATGGAACAAACAGATAAATCAAAAGGTATTAAACAAACGAATAAAAAGAAAAAAAACCCCTTGAAAGGATGGGTAATCTTTTTATCGGTTTTGGTGGTTCTTTTGTTAGGCTCTATTGCAACAATTGCTTGGTATTATTTTGAATTGGTAGATAAGCAGGAGGCAACTGAAGCCAAACTATCAAAAACAAGCAGCGAAAAGGAAAAGGTTACCAACGATCTGGAAAATATGCTACAGCAGTATGAAGCTTTGGAGACAGACAATGAAGAGGTACAAGCCGAGTTAGAAGCAGAAAAGGAAAAGATTAAAAAGCTTCTGCATGAAATTAGGAATGTTAAGGCATCCAATCGCAATAAAATTAAAATGTAT
>PKSZ01000242.1 GCA_002869425.1 Marinilabiliales bacterium | reverse complement strand
GTTCCAACTTCTTTCCAGATACTTCCCGACCAGTAAAAGTAGCTCCCAACCTCAACATCGAAGACCATAAGGCTGGTTTCGGGATTCGAAATAGAATTTCTTTGACTGCTTGTTAGTCTGGGAATAAGTAAGCCTTTATTTGTTGAGTAAACATCCAGCATGGCTGAAGAGTGTGCTGTATAACCATCGTTGTCGGTTATGGCAATATTTTGGGCCTTTAAACTAGCAGATAGAATGAGTAGTGAAATGAGTGCAAAAGAAATTTTTTTCATAATCGCTTTATTATTAACATTGATGCAATTAGTTACTTAATGTATTTAATGTCCAGATATTTAGAACATTAGTATACAAAATAGTATACTGCTTCGCAAATCTTCTGCAAAGAAATTAGTATCTTTTACGTTAATAGAAATTTGAAATTGATGAATAAACCAATAGAAATGATGAATAAAAAAGCAGGAATTTGAATCAAATTCCTGCTTTTTTATATTTAGGGTAAAAATTGTAAGCTATAGGTTATTTCTTATTAAAAGAAATCGTACGGCCTTTAGTTAGAGAATAGATAATAATAGCTATTCCAGCCAAAACAAACGGGATGCTTAATATTTGCCCCATATTTATTACCATGTCTTGTTCGAAGTTAACTTGCACGTCTTTGAAAAATTCAATAATAAAGCGGAACGAAAATAATAAGGTTATGAAAACACCAAGTAAAAAGCCTTCTTTGATGTTGCCTTTTGATCGTTTGTACATTATAATCATCACTGCAAACAGAATAAAATAAAACAGAGCTTCGTACAATTGTGTTGGGTGTCTTGCAGTTAGGTTTGAAATGTCACAGTCGTGTGGTGGTGGACAATCGTATCTTGGGAAAATGAAGCCCCATGAAACATTTGTAAACTTCCCAACTATTTCTGAATTCATAAGATTTCCAATTCTTACAAATGCACCTGCCAATGGAATGATAACGACAATTCTATCCAGCAACCCAAGATATGATTGTTTGTTTTTGTACGCATAAATTGCAATGGCGATTAAAATTCCAAGAGCACCTCCATGGCTTGCAAGACCACCTTTCCATACTTTAAAAATTTCCATCGGTCTGCTCAGGTAATATTCCGGTTCATAGAAAAAACAATGTCCCAGTCTCAATCCCAGAATAGTTCCCACGATCATAAACATCGACAATTGATTAATTTTTTTCTCGGAAAATCCTTCCCTGGTCAGATTCTTAGAAAGAATTAGATATCCAATGTAAAAACCTGTGGCCAGCAGAACACCATACCATCTGATTCCTCTTCCCCATATTTCAAATATTTCTGGGTCTATGTTCCAGGTAATATAGTTTGTAATCATCTTATTTCGTTTTTGTCAAAATTAGTAAAATATTAAAATTTCAAGTCTATTTTATTATCCCATCCGGATTTTGTTTCAATACTTTGTGGATAATAATATACTTTCTCTGCTTGTTTTTTTTCAATGTATTTACCAGTGTCCCATTTCCCATTTGAGTTTTCATCAAAAATGGCTTTTATCATATAGCTACCTGGTGATATGTTTTCAAACTTACAGCTGTCTCCAGGCAAAATTACATGTTCATGAAGAACGCTTTCTTTTGTATTTAATAGTTGAATAATTAATTGTTTTTCTGTTGTATCTGGATGTACAATGATTGAACTGTAGAAGTCTTTCGTTTGACTGGTAAATATACTGGCTGAAGAATCAGAACTAAACCCGTATATGTCTGTGAAAGCTGTAGAATCAGTAATTAATTTATATTTTGTATCTGGTTGAATTTCAAAGCTTAGTTCTAATTTTCTTTGATTAAGGGAATCATAAATCAGATTATATTTAATTTCAGATTCAATAGAATCCTGAATGGTAAACAATTTAATACGAGAAGTATCCACCTTTAAAATGGGGTGTGAGGCTGTAATGTGAATGTTCTTATAGGTATGAAAAGGTGTGTTTATGTTATTCTCAATTGTTAATGTGTCTATTTTTATATTCGGTTGAGAGACTTTTTTGTTGTCCATGTTTTTGCTTATAGTAAAAACGATTGTGTCTTTAGATAGCACAAGCGTGTTGGTTGTGTCTGTTTCGGGGAATGAAAGAATAACTTCAAGGCTGTCCTTGTTGTATAAGATGCTGTCATTGATCCAAATAGAGATAGAATCACGATTAATACTAAACTCTTCAATATACCAATCCTGCTTTGATTTCTCCTCTGTTAATTCCAATTGAAAGAGCGTGTCAACCGGTTCAGAAAACTGGAAGAACAGCCTCCATTTTTCCGGTCTTTCTTTTACAGATAAGAATTGTTTATGAAATTCTTCTTCAAATAAAAATAAATCGAGTGCTTTGGGAAAGAATTTCGTGCTTCTATATTGGATTATTGAATCATAAGTAACAGAATCTGCAGAAGTGCTGTCAAATACTTCTATTGTATCGGTTACCAGTTTGGATATAGCACGAGGAATAATTAATGAATCAAGAAAAGCTACTTTTTCGGTGGGCAAATCAAAAAGCATATTTCTGTTTTCATCAACAAGACAAAATATTGAATATTCACCTTCAGTGAGATTGGTAATAACAAAACTACCGTCGATAATTCTTGCAAGATAATCGGGCTTTCTCAGCATGGGAGTGCTATCTGTTGCATTTCTGTATAGCATTACCAATCCCTCTTCAATGGCTTTATTATCAAATGCATTCATAACACTTCCTTCAATACGCAGACTGTCTATATTTTCTCCTGTTGATACAACATAAATGAAATCTTCCAGTTCGTTTCCTTCATTCAGATCAACAATAGAGTTGCCAAAGTTGAAAATGTATGTAGTGTTATCTCTGAGCGTATCTTCTTTGCTTAGCGTTACGATAACGGTTTTTGACCGCATCTTTATTTCAGGTTTTTCCTTAAGAGGTGGAGAAATTAGTAAGCTTTGATTTACATCTTTCAGTTGTACATATTCGTTGAAAGTAATTTCAAATTTATCGTTTGTGAAATTCGTAGATTTATTATCTGGATCCATTTCAAGTATTTCGGGAGGTGTAACATCTTTTGGACCCCCGCTGGGTGCAACAACATTGGCGCAAAAGTTTGATAAAAATGCAATGGCCAACAGTCCTGCTATATATGATATTTTTCGGATCAAAATCATTTTTTTACAAACGTACAAAAAATGAATAAAGTATCAACTTGTGAATGTTTGTATATGGTGAAGAATAATTACTGAAATTCTATAATTTATGGTAATATTGTTTTGAAAAGGCAAGGATAGATCATGAAAACATTTTCCTCATTAAACAGAGAAGGGAAATTTAACAATATTGTAACAGCAGAATACGATTTGTTGATTGTTGGTGGAGGAATTACCGGTGCAGGTATTGCGCTTGATGCTGTATCGCGTGGCTTGCGTGTTGCATTGGTAGAAAAAAATGATTTTGCATCCGGAACAAGCAGTCGTTCAACTAAACTGATACATGGTGGTTTGCGATATCTTAAGCAGGGACAGATTAAGCTGGTAAAAGAAACCGGAAAGGAAAGAAAAATTGTATATAAAAATGCCAGACATTTGGTGTATCCGAGAAGCATGCTTATTCCTGTTTTCAGAAAGAGAGGCTATCGAAAGTTTTGGTTAAGATTGGCGCTTACTGTCTATGACTATTTTGCCGGTGTTTCAAGGGATGAAAAGAAGCGAATGCTTAGCAAGAATGATGTATTGGAAAGAATGCCTGTTGCTGATAAAAGTCATGTATTAGCAGGAGCTTTGTATTACGAATATAAAGTCAACGATGCCAGACTTACGATTGAAGTGATTAAAACGGCAGCTGAGCTTGGTTGTAGCATTTTAAATTATGTTGAAGTACTAAACTTTTCATATACTACTAATGGAAAAGTTTCAGGGGCATTGGTGGAAGATCGGATTTCAGGAGAGAAGGGAAAAATTTATGCAAGCTTTGTTGTTAATGCTACAGGTCAGTGGGTAGATCTAATTCGAATCATGGATTATTCAGATGCACATAAAATGTTGTTTATAACCAAAGGGATACACCTCACTGTTTCAAAAGAGTTTTTCACTCTTCAGGAAGCAGTATATTTTCCAACAAAAGACTCACGAATGATTTTCGCCATTCCTCATAAGTCGGTTATTTATATTGGAACTACTGATACACCATACCAAGAAAATCTCGATGAGGTTTCTGCCAAAAAGGAAGATGTGGAGTATTTGCTAAATGCAGTCAATGAAGTTTTTGATATAAATCTTCAGGAATATCAGGTTCAATCTACCTGGGCTGGTGTTAGACCTTTGTTGTATAAAAGAGGTAAGAAACCATCGGAAATGCCAAGAAAAGATGAGATTGTTGAATCTCGTTCGGGCTTAATCAATATTGCAGGAGGAAAGCTAACCGGATATAGAAAAATGGCAGAAAAACTTGTGGATTTGCTTATGCATAAATCTTCGGGAGAATTTGTGAAATGTAAGACAAAAAACATTGTGTTATCAGGTGCCGATTTTGATATAAAGCAGGGGAGTATTGCACTTACTGAATATGCAGATCATAAATTTGACGAGGTTAAACAAACAGGAATAGGAGTAGAGTATTTCAAAGCTTTGTTTTATCGATATGGTAGCAATATTAATATTGTTTCCAATAAAGCTTTTGATTATTACAATGAAGACAAAGATTCTGCTTATGCGTGGATTAAGGCAGAGGTATGGTATTGTATTCATTATGAAATGTTACATAAACTGGCAGATTTTTATTTTATCAGAACCGATCAGGCAATTTTTGATAAAAATCAAATAGCAAAAAACATTGAGGTTGTTGCTTCTTGTATGGCATCTTTCCTTGGTTGGTTAGAACAGGAAAAGGAAAGGCAAATTGTTGAATTAAAGAATAAAATAAGATAGTTGAAACATTTATTTTTACATATTGTGTGGAATGTTTCGCCTGAGATTTTTACCATAGGGCAGTTTCAGTTGCGTTGGTATGGTGTTTTGTTTGCTTTGTCATTTTTTCTGGGATATCGGATTTTGTTAAATGTTTTCAGGAAAGAAACCATAGACATTAAATACCTTGATAAGCTTGTTTTGTATATGGGAATTGGTACGCTTATTGGTGCGCGCCTGGGACATTGTCTTTTGTATCAGCCGGATTATTATCTTTCCAATCCATTGGAAATTCTGAAAATATGGAAAGGAGGACTGGCCAGTCATGGTGCTGCCGTTGGAATTATAATTGCATTGGGAATTTATGCATTGGCAGAAAAGATTAACTTTTTGTGGATTATTGACAGGATGGTAATTGTAGTTGCTTTGTCTGGTTTTTTAATTCGAATAGGCAATTTTATCAACTCAGAAATAATAG
>PKSZ01000207.1 GCA_002869425.1 Marinilabiliales bacterium | reverse complement strand
AGGGCTATAAGAGTATTTACAGTTTTTAATTTCATTCGCTTTTTAGTTCTTCATATTTTTCAGGAACTTTCCAGGGAAACTTATTGGTCGAATTTACAGAAATTTTTATAAGATCAAGATCAAGTTTGGTATTTTCATTATTCGAAGCAAATTCTATGCTAAGCTTTTCAGGAAATTTTTTATCACCAACGAGTATAAAATCCGAATAATTAACCTGTAGATTCCTGTTAAGTCCATACTCTCGAATGAAAACGCTCTGTACTTTAAACATTTCTGATAAAACTTGAGACGTTTGGGTTACAAAGTCGTCGGTTTTCCCCTTTTTAATGCTTTTCCGTATTTTGCGTTTTTTGTGTGTTCTTAGTATGTAAAGATTTGAATCTGTGGCAACATTGAAAGTGTGTTTAGGGTCTTTGATATCCCCAGAATTGGGATAGGTAAACAGTTCATTGGTTAGTATTGCCTGCAGATTTTTAAAATCAAGCTCGATATCATATGTGTTTGAAATAAAATCGTATGATCCGATATAATATTCTTTTGATATTCTATTCATGAACATTATACTGTCTGGAGTTAATTGCATCCGAAAAGCCTCAATACCAAGTGCAGGCGTAATTGACATCCAAATGAGAGTATCTTTTTTTATTTTTAAAGTACCGTTGAACGACTGTTCTTTTTCTTGGGTTGCAAAATCTGCAGAAAATTTAATGTACAGTGTATGATAATCAAGATAGCTTTGTTCAATGCTATTGATGAGCTTCTTAAAAAAAATGGGTTTGGCCTTGTCGTAACTCATGTATTTGGTAGACTTACAGCTTGTAAGACCTGTGATAATTGTTGCAACTATCAGACCTGTAAATATATATCTATGAATTCTCTTAGTTTTCAAACAATTGCTTTTTCTCAATTTTTTCATCAAGTTTTTTTGTATCAACACCTAGCTCTTTGGCTTCTTTCCAAGCATTAACAGCTTCTTCTTTTTTTTTGTTTTTGAACAGGATGTCACCGTAATGCTCTACTATTGTTCCATTTTGCTTCCCTCCGTTATCCAGCGCCTTTTTTATATACTCAAGAGCATTATTGTAGTCTTCAGATTCATATAATGCCCATGCATATGTGTCGAGATATGTGGCATTTGTGGGTTCCATCTCAACAACCTTTTTTGCCATTTTAGTTGCTTTCTTAAGCTTTTCTTTTCTGACTGTCAGGTAGTAACTATAATTATTGAGTACAAGTTTATTGTTGGGATCAAGTTTTAAAACCTCTTCGAAGCTAGAATCTGATTTTTCGTAGTTTTTCAATCTGTATTGTACTTCACCAAGGTTGCTAAGTAGCATTATTTGCATGTTTTCATCGTCCATGTTAATTTCCATTCCTTTTTGAAGTGACTTAACAGCCTCATCATATTTTTTTAGACGGTTTGCAGCGATACCATTGTAAAGATAAAGGCTTGTCTGGTTTGGAAAATATTCAATGGCATTTTTAGATGCTTTGTATACGCCATTGTAATTAAAATCTTCCATTTCAAGTTTTATCAGTTGTTCCCAGATTAAATATTTGCTTTTTTCGGTTTTCACAACAATCCAAAGTTCCTTTTTTGCATCTTTAAATTTTCTTTCACGGATAAGAAAATCAGCTTTCATTGTGTGCGCTCGTGGTTCATTTGGGTAGGTTTGAAGTAAAATATTCAGTAACTCAAATGCCATATTTTTACCTTCAGGATCTTTTGCTGTAGATTCATAAATTGAGAGCAATAACCGAACCTTTACATCAAGATCAATGTTTGTATTTTCATAAGCCAGCTTTAGTTCTTCAAATGATTTTTCAGGCTTGTTTGTGATCCTGTAAAAGTCAGCTTTACTTAAATGTACACGACCATTCCCGGGGTCCAGCTCTAATAATTTGTCATAAGCTTTTTCTGCTTTTTCAAATNTGTATGATTCTGCAAGCATTCCATAATATCGGGGTTCGTACGGATACGATTCAACCAGTTTTTCTATTTCCTCCAGTGCTTTTTCGGGTTTCCCGTTTTGTTGATATAACCTCTCTTTTTCCAGCGTAATCATTTCATTTACCCCCTGCTGTTCTTCCAGCTTGTTGAGTTCTTTGAGGGCTTGTTTCCATTTGCCTATAGATGCGAGCAAGCTGCAATATTCCAGATGTATGTCTTCCCGGTTGGGAAATTTCTCAATGATATCGTCATACATATCTGCAGCATTGGCAAGTTGATTGTTTTGCTCATAAGCTCCTGCCAGCAGCATAAGATAATATATGTTTCCATTGTTAAGTTCTACAGCTTTCTTGGCATATAAAATGGCATTTTCAAGATCTGATTGCTGAAGGTAAATTCTAGCAATTTCATAATAAGAAACTGGTTCTTCAGGCTTAATTTTAATACACCTGGAGAAAAGATCAACTGCCTCAGCATAGTTACCAAGTATTTTGTGCTTATTTGCCTCAAAAAAGTTTACTTTATAAGTAATCTTATCCTTTTCAGATAGCTGCTTTTTCTTCTTTTTCTGACCAATTGCAGGAGCAATCAAAAAGAAGCAAATAATTAAGATGGCAATGTAACGGAATTTTCGCATTAATCTTTTAGTTGATTGTAATCTCCAATACTTAAATTTTTTGCTTTCATTTGAATTTCAGCGAAATTACCAATCATAGAATTGGAAAAATTGGCATGGTTTATTTTACTGTTTGCCTGAATTATTGAATTGCTGATTACAGACTGATCAATAACCGTGCCCTTACCAATTGAAACATGTGGTCCGATTACGCTATTGGTAATTTTGACGTCGGAATCAATAAAACAGGGTTGAATAATAACTGAATTATTCATTAATGCTTTGTTGATCAATTCTTTTTCTTTGCCTAAATATTCAAGAATTCTTTGGTTGGTATAAACAGTAGCATCTTTATTCCCACAATCGAGCCATTCGCTTACTTGTCCCGGCGTAAATTTTGTTCCTTTGTTTTTTAAGTTTTCGAGCGCATCTGTTAACTGGTATTCACCTTTAACCATTTGCTTATTGTCAACCAGGGCTTGTAATTCATTTTTGAGATCTTCTCCGCTGGCAAAGTAATAAATACCAATAATCGCAAGATCTGAGACGAAGTTTTGCGGCTTTTCAATAAAGTCTGTTATATAGCCATTATCGTTTAATTTTACTACACCAAAGGAACTTGGGTTATCAACTTTTTGGACCCAAATGCTTGCTTCGCAATCGTCTTCGATTTTAAATTCCGCTTTGAATAAAGTATCAGCAAAAGCAACAATGGTTTTGCCTTTTAGTGAAGGTCCGGCACAAAGCACGGCATGTGCTGTACCAAGAGCTTCCTCCTGATAATAAATACTTCCTTTAGCCCCTTGCTCTTTTGCAATGGATATCAATTTGTCTTCAACTGATTTTCCGAACTTTCCGATTACGAAAGAAATTTCATCAATTTTTTCATTAACCACACCTGCTATTTCTTCTACGAGTCGCTGAACAATGGGCTTGCCTGCAACCGGTAATAAAGGCTTAGGGATTGTTAATGTGTGAGGGCGCATTCGGGTGCCCATTCCTGCCATGGGAATAATGATTCTCATATGCTTTATTGTTTATTTTTTTCCTGTATGACCAAATCCACCTTCTCCTCTGTCAGTTTCTGTTAGGATTTCAACTTGTTCCCAGTTTATTGTTTCGTGTTTAGCTATAACCATTTGACATATTCTTTCACCATCGTTAACAACAAACTCTTCGTTACTAAGGTTGATGAGAATGACACCAATTTCGCCTCTATAGTCAGCATCAATGGTTCCGGGCGTATTTAAAACAGTAATTCCTTTTTTGAATGCAAGTCCACTTCGTGGCCTGATCTGTGCTTCAAAACCGTCTGGTAGTTCAATAAACAAGCCCGTTGGAATTAGTGCTCTCTCCAGAGTTTTTAGAACTACTGGTTGATTAAGGTTGGCCCTGAGGTCCATCCCTGCAGATTTTACTGTACTGTAAGCAGGTAATGCATGTTTTGATTTGCTAACAATTTTTACTTTCACAGTAATTATTTATTTGATTATTAGTAATATATGTAATTTTCCTTCCAATAATTTTGCATTTTCAAAGCTTTTGATAAAAGCTTAAACTGCCAAAAATAAGGATTAATTTGTAATCACCTGAATTAATTTTATGACATAGAGGGTAATTAACAATATTTATGATCTGAATTTGTACGTATATAGTTTTTCTTTTATGATTATTGTTGTTAAGAAGACGATAAAAAGAATTGAATTAATTGTATAATGAAGGGTGACAGAGATTTCAGATTTTATCCAGATTGACAGAAAATAAATGGCAATTGCCAATCCGAAATATATGCCGATTGATTTCATGTCGTAAGGAACAGGAAAAACTTTTTTCCCCCAGAAATAGGAAACGACCATCATGGAGAGAAAGCAGAAAAATGTAGCCCAGGCAGCTCCCATATATCCAATTACAGGTACCAAAATCACGTTTAGTAAAATGGTGACAAGTGCACCAATAATAGCCATTACAGCACCCGATTTGGTTTTGTTAGTAAGCTTATACCAGACAGAAAGATTGTAAAATATACCGAAAAATAAATTGGCGAGAAGAACAACAGGAACCACTGCAAGTCCTTCATGAAAGTCTTTACCAATAATGTATTTAACCAAGTCAATAAATAACATTACCCCAAGGAAAATAAGCAAGCCAAATAAGATGAAGTATTTCATTATTTCGGCATAACTTTGTTTTGAGTTTTTTTCTTTTGCCTGAGCAAAAAAGAAGGGTTCTGCAGCATATTTAAACATTTGTATGTATAAAATCATGAGCATTGCCAGCTTATAATTGGCACCATAAATACCAATTTGCGACATGATAAACTCCCTGCTGTTTTCTGCATTACCAGTATCAACCAGTAATTTAAGCATTATTTTATCAGCCACTTCATTTACCATTCCTGCCAGACCAACAATTAATAGAGGCAGAGCATAATTGATCATTTTTCGGTACAATCCTTTTTGGAAATCAAAACGGAACTTTAGCATTTCAGGAAGTAGCATGATCAACGTAATCAAAGAAGCCGCCAGATTGCTGATAAATGCATATCCAACCCCAATTTCAGGATTATACATACTGAGCAAAACAGAGTCTGGCTCTGATACCATTATCTTTGGACAAAGGATCAGGAAATAAAGATTTAACCCGATGTTTACGGATATATTGGTAAATTTTATCAGGGCAAATTTTTTCGCTTTGTTTTGTCTTCTAAGTTTTGCAAAAGGGATTGCAGTTATGGCGTCAAAAGAGATTATTATTGCCAGGATCATTATATACCATTCTTTCCCCTGGTAGTTGATAAGTTGTGCAATGCTGCCGGAAAAGGTAAAAATGAAAAGTAAAAAAATTATAGTGGTTCCCAGTAATGAACTTAATGCAGTATTGAATACTTTATTGGGATTTTTTTCCGATTCTGAAAAACGGAAATAGGTTGTTTCCATTCCATAGGTGAGCAAGACAAGAAGAAATGCAACATATGCATATAATTCTGTTATTACACCAAATTCATTTTGCTTAAAAATGTTTGTATAGAAAGGAGTTAACAGAAGATAATTGAGAACCCGGGGAACAATTGTTCCCATTCCGTAAATAACGGTTTGTCCTGCCAGCTTTCGAATAATGCTCAATTGAACTCTGCTTTGGTTATCCTCAAAAGTACGTATTATGCTCAGCGGATATTGTAAGGAATAATAATTTTAATAAAAATTAACTGTTGATAACCTTTAACGAATTATTCCCTGGTGAATGTGAAGCATAAATCATTCTTTCTTAAAACAAGGGAATCTTCAGTAATGTATAGTAAATCCAGTGTGCCAAATCCGGAACGGTATAAAATGCTGTCAGAAAGAAGATATTTTCCTTCTCTTTTCAATGTGCTCTCTTCATCGGCAATTTTAGATTCTTCCACAAAAGAGTGGTCTTGGTTAAATAGTATATGCCAGAAAAGAGATATTTTTTGTTTGGATTGATCTTTTTCTGTATGCAGATACGACCAGCTTCCAACAATTAGTTCTTCAGCAGATCTTGCTATAGCAGAGTCTGTTTTGGGTAATGCAGTTGCTTTTTCCTTGTTTTTTATATTACAGGAAAACAGCAACATTGATAACACTATTGAAATGTATATAATATTTTTGTTATTCCCCACCATATTCAATTATTAATGATTGAGTTAAGCTATCGGAAGCATATTGTAAACTCGTTTTACCATAATTGTCTTTGGTATTGGGGTCAGCACCATTTTCAAGAAGGAGTTTGACGATTTCATGATTGTTCTTTTGTGCAGCATACATTAAAACACATTTCTTGTAATTGGTTGCTGCATTTACATCCAGACCTTTTTCAATAAGGTATTTTACAATTTCAATCCTGTTATTATCTGCTGCGAACATTAGCGGTGTTTGTCCAAGCTTGTTTACTGTATCAACCGATGCCCCATAATTTTCAAGTAGAAGAAGTATTTTTTTGAAGCCATCCTGAGAAGCAAATGCAACCGGTGTATTGCCGTGTCTGGTTCCTGCATTTACATCTGCACCTTGTTGAAGTAGATATTCAACAAGCTTTATATTGCCTTCGTGTGTAGCAATGATTAAGGCGTTATTTCCTGATTCGTCCTGGTGGTTTATGTCAGCTCCCTTTTCAACCAAAAAGGGAATTAGTTTTTCATCAAAACAATATGCGGCATACATTAGGGCAGATCTGTTGTTGTTGTCATATAAATCAATTTGTGCTCCCAGCTCGATTAATTTCATAACAGCATCTTTTTTACAGGCTTGTGCTGAAAGTATAAGAGGTGTTTGTCCTTTGCTAACTTTTGTGTTTAGCTTTGCTCCAGATTCTGCCAATTGCTGTATAATATCAGTATTTCCTATGGAAGATGCATAGTGTATGGCTTGCCATCCGCTATAATCTTTCGTTGATACATTGGCTTTATTGTTAATCAAAAATTTACTTATGCTTTCAGCATTATTTTCGATGGATAAAATTAGCAGGCTTTTGCCATTCCTATCTGTTGTATCAATGGGGCAGCTTTTTTTGATCAATTTTTTAACTTTCTTATCCTTGCCATCTATTACAAGCTTAAAAATATCTTTTTGTGCAAAAGCAATGGATGTACAAAGAAAAAAGAGAAGGAATAATATTGGGTTAAAATTTCTCATCATATTTTGTCCAGATGAAATCGCCCAAATTCCATGCTTTACTTACAACCTTATTTCCCCACTCATCTGTATAGTTGGTAAGAAATTCACGG
>PKSZ01000253.1 GCA_002869425.1 Marinilabiliales bacterium | reverse complement strand
CAAAGGATCTTCAAATGCAATGGATGTACCCGGATACGGAAATATTTCTACAAGTCGATTTTCAACACTATATGTACCTGCTGAATAAACAATAAGTTCAACTGTATACTTCCCTGGTGCGGAAAAAACATGATATGAACTCAGTCCTTCTGCTGTATTTTCTTCTCCTGTTTCGTGATCGTTAAAATGCCAGTACACAGAATCGACAAATTCACTGTTATCAACAACAAACCAGGTTGTATCACCAAAACAGGTATGATAAAATGAAAAAGACTGGTCAAAAATCTGCTCATAGGAAGGAAGTCCCAACTTAGACATTCCTGAATTCAGATTAACTGCAGCTTGCAAAAAAGCACAAAATGTACCCTGAGCTTCAGGATTACATATTACACCAATAGTTTCAGAATTATTTCTTGCAAGATAAATTCTACCATCCGGCGCCAATTGTAGAGCTCCGGGCTGCATTTGAGAAACACCAACAAGCTGTTCAGAATTTTTTATTTTATATGAATTGTAATCTGAAATATCAAACTGAAGTATTTCGTATGTGTCCATATTTGAAACATACAGCATATTACTTTTATTAGAGAACTCCAGTCCATAGACACCTTCATAGCCTGTTAAAGCAATTGGATCAGAAAAAGCTCCTGTTTGATTATCAAACCTAAAAAGTTCAATAATTCCTGAATAGGAATCAGCCATTGCCATGAAATTCTTATCTGGTGAAAATTTCATATACCCATTAGTACCAACACTACCAGCACTACCGTACAAATTTCCAAGTGAGCTAACAACTGGTAAATCGAAGGTATTTGGAGTCAGAAGATATGCATATAACGAATTATTATTCCATCCATGAACAACGATCCACACATCTGTACCATTGGCATGTTTTACGGCTGCAATTTTACTAGTTACAGGAGACTCAACCAAAGCATTTTTTGTAATTACTGCACCCAGTCCACCTCCTTCATTCATATCTATTATGCTATACCTTAATCCATCCTGTCCTCCACTTTGATCCATAGTAAAAACAAAGTAGATATCATTCTCTAATGGTTTTTCAACAACCAATACAGATTGTGAGGACAATGGATCTCCCATCAAACCATAACCATTTACCATCAAATCATGATTTCTATTCCAAACCGATACTCCATTTGTATAAAACAGCAACATTCCTGATTCATCACTAATTGCTGTACACCCTTCCTCAGCATTCATCGATCCATCAGCTAAAACCACAGGATCTTCAGAAGAGAAAGAAAAACCTGCCTGATTACCGAAATACCAGTTTCGACTCTGGTTTTGGCCAAACAAAGAACAAGACAACAATAACACTAACAAGGATAAACCAAGCTTCATATCAAATACATTTTCACACAAAACTAAGCAATCGTTTTACAATGTAAAACAGCATACACATGTTTTTATTAACATACAATTGTTAATATCACTAAATTTATAAAACTAATATTCAGATATTAATAAATTATAAAATTTTTGAGTAAAATATTTTTAAATATTATGTTGATATTTTTATTTTTATTATTTGTTTTTATTTTAAATAATATTTATAATATTATTTAATAAAACTCTTAGTTAAAATATTTTTATATTTTTGTCAAAAATTTGTTTATGGAAGAAACGATTGTTTTTGAAGCACCTTATGCCAAGATTATATACAAAAAAGAGTTGAAACTTCTCTCCATATACTGGAATGGGAAAACCACCAGTGAGGAATACAGATCAACTATTAACAAGGGGTTGGATCACGCCAGTAAAGCGCCCATTGAAAACTATTTGTCGGATATTAGAAACCAGAGTGTGGTAGGTCCCAACGACAGAAAATGGTTTGAAACCGATGCTATTCCCAGGGCTATAGAACTTGGATTAAAGCAAGCAGCCGTTGTTTTTGATGGGAATGTATTTAAAAAATATTATTTGAACCTTATTCTGAAATCAACCAATAAATTTAAACTACCCCTTAAATTTTTCAATGAAGAAGAACATGCCATTGAATGGTTTAAAACATTTAACTCTTGATTTTTTGCTTTAGATTTAATAGTCGTTGTAGTAATGGTGGGTGTAAATAATGAAAGAAAACGTACGCCGGGTGTGGTGTAAGATTACTTAAATTTTTTGAGCTTAACTTTTTCAGCCCGGAAATAAGCTCCTTTCCCAATCCATGTGAATCTGCAAAATTATCTGCTTGATATTCGTTTTTACGGCTAAGCATGTTCATGATTAAACCTAGAATCAGAGAAACTGGGCTATATAAGATCGCAAAAACAATAAGACTTATGTGAAAAGCAGGCTCTTTTACTCCAAGCGCCTCAGCAAGTGGCCATTCATTCACAAAAAGAGACAATAAATACAACATAAATCCTGTCTGCAGCAATCCTGTAAATAGAGATATCATTGTATGTTTCTTTTTATAGTGGCCAATCTCATGAGCTAAAACAGCTACAATTTCACTGGTTTCAAGATCTTCTATCAAAGTATCATACAACACAATTCTCTTTCTCTTTCCCAATCCTGTAAAATATGCATTTGCTTTGGTTGATCTTTTAGAACCATTAATAACATATATATTATCTATTTTAAATCCGGCTTTATTTCCAAATGCTTCAATTTCCTCTCTTAATTCACCTTCAGGTAATGGTTCCTGCTTATTAAATAAAGGAACAATGATATTGGAATAAAACATACTCATGAAGATCATAAAAACAGCCATTACTGCCCATACATATAACCAAAAATATTCTCCGGCCAGGGAATAAAACCAAACAATAAGTGCCAGCAATCCTCCTCCTATAATACCTCCCAGGAACCAGGATTTAATTTTGTCCAGAAAAAATGTGCCAGGTGTCGTTTTATTGAAACCAAATTTCTCTTCAATAACAAAAGTATCGTACAAACTAAATGGGATATCCAATAAATCGCTTGCCAACATTAAAATTCCAAAAAACAACAAAGCAATCAGTATTTCATTCTGAGTAATTCCTTTGACCAATTCATCGAGCCATGCAAAACCTGCAAACAAAAACATTCCCATTATTAAAATGAAACTGAAAATGCTACTCAATATTCCAAACCTTAAATTCGCCCTGGAGTATTTCTGTTGCTTTTTATATTGTTGTTCATCAAAAACGCCATCCAGTTCTTCCGGAACCGGATCAGACATTCTTGATGCATTTAACAATACCAATGTTTTTCCCAAAAGAAAATCAAAAACAAGTATTGCTATTATTGAATAAAAAATCTGTACTGCACTCATCGAATATTGTTATTTACTGCATTTGTTCATCCAGTTTCTTTTGGTCCCATAAACGGTTTTCCAATTTATGGATATAAGTTCTTGCCTTCTTATTATAGTGATCTTTATATGATATTTTGGCCCAATCAAGTGCTTTTACCAAATCACCTTTAACTTCACATGCCAGTGCCATATTATAAGTAGCTCTTCCTGCAATTTTCTTATCCGGACTGTTTACATGCTTTTTCCAAATTGCTGAAGCTTCATCCCATGCATTGGCACGAACTTTATATTTCGCATCTTTAAAATCGTCATTGGCTTTAACGTAATACATTCTGCC
Organism: Marinilabiliales bacterium; assembly: GCA_002869425.1. Classification (GTDB taxonomy): domain Bacteria; phylum Bacteroidota; class Bacteroidia; order Bacteroidales; family BM523; genus BM523. The sequence continues at coordinate 1,799 of PKSZ01000253.1, read as the reverse complement.
TACACTTACCCATGCAGGAGAAATCCTCCAACCATACTGTTCCCCGGCAAAAAAGCCAGCATCTTTTACAGCCATTCTTTTTGATGGTAACTTTTTAGACGCCTCTTCCCTGCTATTACCTTCTGTATCCCAATGCTTATGATCTACAAATACATTCTGATCTACTATCTTTTTCTTTTCTGGCCAATATATTCTCCAGCCTGCACTGATTGCAATATCCATATTGGCTACCGTAATGTAATACTCCTGAGTGTTACCAGCCTGGTCTTTTCTTGTTTTTTTCTCGTTTTCAAACTTAGTTCCACTATTGGAATCAAAAGTTTCAAGCGCAATCAAAGCATCGGCCTTATTATCCTTACATATTTTCTCAATATCTCCCCACTTTAATGGAGGAGGAAATTCTGCTGTTCCTGTTCCTTTCAGATAATCAACATTTTGCGGAAAAACAACATCAAAACGTGGCTGCTTTGTGAGCATTGCTGATAATCCATTCAAACAATTACCGGACGCTTCGCGATCAACAAAAATACCTTCCCCGGTAATTACTCCCTCTATAATATTGTTAACTTTTGAATCATCATCTGCAAGGCTCCGATTCACAATTGCCACCTTTTGAATGGCTGAAGGAATTGTTATTTCTGCAGGTTTTAATACTGTAACATTCAATGAATTGGTTGCACAGGAGCTCAAAAAAATAGCCACGCAAAACAAAGGATAAGCTGGTATAGCTTTTTTCAAAATTCTCATAATTGTGATAACGGTAAATACAAACTGTTTTTCAGGAAATCAATTTAAATATAAAAAATTAGTCCCCAATTAAGAGGACTAATTTACAAAAACTAACCTAGACTACTATATCTGGCTATGAAAAAACTACCTTAATACTGTAACGGCACCTGAATACTGATGTTCCTTTCCCATCTGATCTTTATACACAGCCATCCAGCTATAAGTACCTACCGAAGCTTTATGCTTTCCTTTTATTTTACCATCCCATCCATAAGTTTCAGGATTCTCAGGATCATAATAATCTGTTTCAAACACATTTTCGCCCCATCTGTCAAAAACCACAAGTTTAAAGTTATTGGGATCAATTCCTGTTCCCAAAACAAAGAAAAAATCATTCTCACCATTGTTATCAGGAGTAAATGCCGTTGGTGCATAAAAAGTAAATTCATCCCTTACCAAAACTGTTCCTACAATGGTATCTGTGCAACCGTTTTCTGTTTCTGCAACAAGTTGAACTTCATATTCTCCTGTATTGTCATACAAATGATCAGGATGAATCACATTGGATGAATCTCCATCTCCAAAGGTCCAATGTGCCATATAATGCGTAGATGAATAATTACTGAAACTTATCTCCGGTTCAATAATAGACGTTACTTCCGGTGAAGCAATGAAATCTGCCTGTGGATTTGAATAAACCCGAATAAAATCTTCATAGGTATAAATAATATTGCACCCTTCCAGTGAAGTTACAGTTAAGCTTACATTATATAGTCCATCATCTTCATACAAATGAGCAGGATTTCGCAGTGTTGAAATTCCCCCATCACCAAAACTCCAGATGTAGGTTTCCACCAAATTACTTCCCGCTTCATTAAACTGTACCATATGAGGTTCGCAACCTTCCTGTTGATCTGCAGAAACAACAATATTTGGTGTTGGTAAAATGTACACTTCAACCGTATCATAATCGGGATTTGTTCCACAGTTATCATACAAAGCATAAATCATTGTCTGACTTTGTTCTGGATAAGTTACATGAGGTGGTGTTACCAAAACTTCATCTCCAT
>PKSZ01000280.1 GCA_002869425.1 Marinilabiliales bacterium | reverse complement strand
GGAGTGTTTATCCCTTCAAGCACTTCTGTAAACACTTCATATTTACCTAGTGTACAGGATACTGTTGATGGATTTATCCAACTAACCTTAACTTCAACAAATAATGGTAATTGCTTTGCAGAATCTGATGTAATGAATGTAAATATCGTTAATGCACCGCAAGTTACAACCACAGGAGATGATACAATTTGTGCTAATGGAAGTGCATCCCTTAGTGCAACTATTATAGATGGAGCGGGAACAGGTATGTGGACTACCACAGGAGATGGTTATTTCATTCCCAATGCGTATTCACTTAACCCTGTATATTTCCCGGGAGCATACGATATAGCAACAGGATCAGTTACTGTTGTCTTTACAACAACCAACAATGGTAATTGCAATGCTGCTCAGGATGCACAAATCATTTATATCGCACCTGGCCCTACTTTAAGTGCAGGACCAGATCAATATGTCTGTAGTAATATTTATTCAGTTTCACTTGCTGGCACCATTACTTTTGGAGCGACTGAAGGTACTTGGTCAACATCAGGTAGCGGAACATTTAGTCCAAGTGCAGATATACTTACAGCATGCTATATCCCATCACCTGAAGATACAGCAGCTCATTTTGTTGAACTTACACTTACAACTACTGATGGTTGCGATTCGGTTCAGGATGTGATGACGGTTTACTTTACTGCTTCCCCTCACGCTGATGCAGGCCCGGATCAGTATATATGTATCGGAGATTCAGTTGTAGAACTTGATGGTTCTGTTTGGGGTAGTACAATAACAGGCCAGTGGACAACCCTTGGATCCGGAACTTTTGATCCTGCAAGCAATGTATTGGATGCAACTTATCAATTATCAGATGTAGATCAGGATGCCGGTGGAATAACTCTATTGCTTACAACAACAAATAATGGTAATTGCGCATATGAAACTGATACATTATATATAGGCATCACTCCCCCACCAACAGTCGATGCGGGAATTGATACCACAATATGCACAAATGGTTTTGTACAACTTGAAGGAACTGTTACGGGTGGTTCAGGATCCGGAATCTGGACATCTGCAGGCGGTGGCGATTTTTCACCTGGAGATACCTATCTTAATACTTTATATTTTCCTTCCAGCACAGAAATAAGCAATGGATATGCATCACTTGAACTTACAACTACAAATTCATGTATTATAGTCTCTGATTTTGTCGATATAAATATAACTCTTGCTCCAACGGTTTGGGCTGGCCCTGATCAGACAATATGTACGGGTAACCCAGCCATTCTTAGCGGAACAGTATCGGCTGATGCATTACCAGGAACATGGTCTACCAATGGAACTGGTTCTTTTTCTGACATCAATACATTAAATACAAGCTATACACCAAGCCCGGCTGACATAGCATCCGATTCTATAGAAATATACCTAACATCTATGACTAACGGTTTCTGCGATGCAGTAATCGATACCCTTATATTAAGCTTTATTGTTCCCCCTACTATTGATGCCGGAGATCCGATAACAATATGTTCAAACTCTCATGCTATTCCAAATGCATCCTACACAGGAGGGTCAGGCCAAATTCTATGGTCAACACCAGGAGACGGTACCTTCATCCCGGATAATACCTCTCTTAACTGCGAATATGTTTTAGGAAACTCAGATATAATCAATGGATCTGTTACTCTTTATATAACTTCTTTGTTTGATGCACCTTGCGCAAGTGTTAGTGATGATGTAACGGTAACAGTTCTTCCCGGACCAACAGCAAATGCAGGTCCAGATGTTGTAGTCTGCCGAAATAATGCCCTTACATCCCTTTCTGCTAGTATAACAAATGCCGGAGGCTGTCAATGGTCCTCAACAGGAGATGGTACATTTATACCGGCCAATACAATGCTGAATACTTCATATGATCCGGGTGTTACAGATTTAACCCTTCCTGGAGTTGATATTGTATTAACAACAATGATAAACGGTGGATGTTCACCCGCCAGAGATACAATGCATATAAGCTTCACCAATCCGCCTGTTGTTAATGCAGGAAGCGATTTGTATATATGCCAGGGAGTAACTTCAACAGGTATTTCTGGTAGTATTTCAGGATCAAGTACCACGGGAACATGGACAACATTAGGTGATGGATACTTCTTCCCTAATGCAAATTCGCTTAATGCGATTTACTATCTTGGTGCTGGCGAAATTGCTGCCAATGGTGCTACTCTGGTTCTTGAATCATCAAACAATGGCGATTGTAATCCGGTTCAGGATACATTCAACATATTTGTTACCGATATCCCGAGCATTGATGCCGGCCCCGATGATGTTGTGTGTGCTAACAATGCCAACGTTAACTTGTCGGGTACAATTACAGGTGGAACAGGATCCGTAATTTGGACATCAAGCGGAACAGGTAGCTTTACTCCTGATGGCACAAGCCTTAACACTACCTATACACCAAGTATTCAGGATACTGCAAGTGGTGCAATACAGCTGTATTTAACTGCAACAGATGCTTGTGTTTAGGCTACAGACACCTTACTCTTAGACATTACTCCATCTCCTCTTGTTGATGCAGGTGAAGACATTTTGGTTTGCCAAAATACAGGAGCTGTTCCAATTAGCGGTTACGTAAGCGGTGGATCAACCACAGGTCAGTGGTCAACGCTTGGAGCCGGTTTATTTTTAGATCAAAATTCTTTAAATACAAGTTATATTCCTGCCATAAACGACATTAATAATGGTAGTGTTACACTTGTTCTTACATCAAGTTTTAATGGAGATTGTTTGCCTGAAACAGATACAGTTGTTTTAACTTTTGGCACAATGCCTGTTGCAGATTTTAGCAGTATTGATACAACCTGTGTTGGACAAACTGTACAATTTACAGATGCATCTACGATTTCAGGTAGTAGTATTTCATCTTGGTATTGGGATTTTCACAATGGAGAACTATCTATACAACAGAATAACCAAACAACCTTTCAGTCGCAGGGAATATATAATATCAGCCTTGCTGTAACTTCTTTAAATGGGTGTTCTGATACAATTGTGAAACCATTGGTAGTAACACCTCCCCCAGTTGCCAGTTTTACAACAAGCCCTTTATGCCAAGGCGATGCTGTAAGTTTTACAAATACTTCATCACCAGCAATTTCCTGGACATGGAATTTTGGAAATGGAAATATCAGTTTATCTGAAAACCCAGCAGACCAGTTTTTTCCAGACCTTTCTTTTTATACTGTTGAGCTAGAAATAACGAACAGCTATGGTTGTTCGGATTCCACTTCAGCCACCTTGGAAAACCACTCGATTCCGGATGCTGAATTCCTAGTCGGCAATTTATGTGTTGGTGATTATGCAAATTTCTATGATAATTCAACAATAGTTAATGACGTAATTGAATCCTGGTATTGGGATTTTGGAGATGGTCAAACAAGTACATTAGAAAATCCTTTGCATACTTATGCAACTTCAGATTCAGTGGAGGTTATTCTTACTGTTTCAACAGGAGACTGTAGCGATACAGATTATTCAATTATTGTTCCAATGGCACCTCCTGCATTTACTCCTACTCCTGCTCAAGGTTGCTCTCCTCTCCTTGTTACCTTTACAAACCAGGCAGGCGGAGGTAATTATTATTTCTGGAACTTTGGTGATGGCAGTACTTCTACAAGTGAGAATCCTACACATGTATTTTTGAACAATACAGATACCAATGTGGTATATAACATTTCTTTAATCATTGAATCAGCATTTGGATGCACAGATACTGTCACACAAGACATTACAGTATTCCCATCTCCTGAAGCAAGCTTCACTTTTAACCCTTCTCCTGTATGTAGTGGCTCGCTTGTTACGTTTACCAATACTACAGTTGATGGTACAGTACATTTATGGGATTATGGCAACAACGATACAGGATCAGGAGAAATTGATCAATATGCTTTCACTAACAATTCGGGTTCAACTGCTTATTATCCGGTTGAATTATTTGCCCTCTCAGCCAATGGATGTCTTGATTCTGTAATTGAATTTGTACCTGTATATGGAGTGCCTGATTATACAATTACAGCAGCTCCTGATTCAGGATGTCACCCATTGTATACAACGTTAACATCAGGAGCAGGTGCATCCCAGTATAACTGGCAATTTGGTGATAGCACATTTATTATTGCAGGAAATAATGTTGATCATACCTATTTGAACTATTCATACTCAGACACAACATACACAGTGACATTAATTGCTACGACTGCTCAGGGATGTATCGATACAACATACACTGCCATTACAGTTAATAATGGACCTCAGGCATTGTTTACTCTAGATACCTTATTTGGTTGCACTCCGTTTGAAGCTACAATTACGAATAGCTCAACCCAGGCTGTTTCTTACTTATGGAACTTTGGTGATTCTACTCTATCAAATTCTTTAAACTCAGTTATTACCCACACATATTACAATACATCAGCCCAACAGATATCCTACCTCTTATCCCTTACAGCAATAAGTGCAAATGGCTGTACAGATGAGTATCAGCAAACTGTCAATCTGTATCCTGCATTAACAGCAGATTTCTCATCAGATTCTATTGGTTGTTCACCTTTGAACATCAGTTTTGTTAATCAATCTATTGCCTCAGATTCATATCAATGGTTTTTCGGTGACGAAGGAATTTCATCCAATCAAAATCCTTCACATACCTATATTAATACATCTCTCAGTGATACTACATATTATGCATACCTTGTTGCAAAGTCTGTTTATGATTGCAGGGATACATCTGATGTAATGCCCATATTAGTATATTCGCAACCACAGGCTGACTTCTCACCCAATGAAACATCCGGTTGTTTGCCATTTGAGGTTTCCATTGCAAACAATTCTGCAGGAGCAATCCATTATAACTGGGATTTTGGAGATGGATATACATCAACCAATCCGGCATCAGATATTTCACATACTTATGTGAATTCAAATGACATACCGGTTGATTATACTTTATCATTGATTTTAGAAAGTGTAAATGGATGTTTTGATACCGTTTATCAAACGATTGATGTTTTTCCACAGGTTATTGCAGCTTTCACATGCGATACAATTGGATGCTCTCCTCATAATTCCTCCTTTGTTAACAATTCCACCGGAGCTTCAAATTATATATGGAGATTTGGAGATTTGAATACTTCAACAGCTGTAAACCCTCAACATAATTACACCAATACAACGTTTGTAACAGCATCATACGAATCTATGCTTATTGCCATTTCACAATATGATTGTCGTGATACTGCATACCAAACATTAAATGTTTTTCCAAAACCATCAGCTAGTTTTGTTGTATCGGATCAGGAAGGTTGTGCCCCATTCAATTTTACACTTATTGATTCTACCAGAGGAGCTGTTCTTTATGATTGGAACTTTGGTAATGNTTGGTAATGGTGATTCAATTACTACAGATTATTTTTTAACAGAATATTCGTTTACTCATGATTCTGACGTCAGTGAAACCTACGAAATTCAATTGATTGTAACAAGTGAAGATAACTGCAATGATACAGTTACAGAATCCATGATTGTATTTCCTGAAGTTTTTGCAGACTTCTCTCCTAATAATATGGAAGGTTGTAGTCCGGTTGATGTTTCCTTCGTTAATGAGTCAGATGTAGTAATGAGCTACACATGGAATTTTGGAGATGGCGGGGCTTCTACACTTACTAATCCGGATCATTCCTTTGTAAACTCATCAATTAATGATACAGTCTACAAAGTAATTCTTACTGCTACTTCAAATTTTGGATGTTCTAAGTCAGACTCATCTTATGTTACTGTATTTGCAACACCACAAGCAGATTTCAGTGCATCACCTTCTTATCAGGTATACCCTGATGCTACTGTGAACCTTACAAATCTGTCTTTAGGAAACTGGGATTATTATTGGGAAATGGGTGACGGAACAGGTTATAATTATGATGGATCATTTTCACATACTTATAGCAGTCATGGTGTTTACGACATCTCTCTTACTGTTTCAAGCTCCAAATGCCAGGATGTAGCGGTACACTCAATACGAATAGTTCCTGGACTCCCCACTGCCCTATTTGATTCAATACCCCCTGCCTGTAATCCTTATACAGTTACTTTTACAAACAATTCAATTAATGCAAACCAGTACGAGTGGGAATTTGGAGATGGAGCAACTTCAACAGATTCAGTTCCAACATACACCTATAACTTTGCAGGTACATATGACGTAAGATTAAAAGCCAGAAACCTTGATGGAGGAACTGAAGACGTGATGACCAGAATGATTGTTGTTTATCAAACTCCTGTGGCAAACTTCGATATGGCACCAACAAATATTACAATTCCTGAACAACATCTCAACTGTTACAATCTATCGAGTAATGCAGATAGTGTGATATGGTATTTTGGTGATGGTTCTTCATCGTATGAATACGAACCAATGCATTCATATACTATAGAGGGAGATTATAATGTTACGCTGCATGTTTGGTCAGAGCATCAATGTTACGATTCCATTACCAATCCTCAGGAAATTAGTGTAAGGTCTAGTTGCAGAATAGAATTTCCGAGTGCTTTTACACCTAATACGAACGGAGAAACAGGTGGATATTACAATCCTGAGATACCTGAAGAAAAAAATGATATCTTCCATCCTCTTTTCAGGAATATTGATGACTATAGGCTTGAAATATTTAACAGATGGGGAGAATTGTTATTTGTAAGTGAAGATTTGGATATTGGTTGGGATGGTTATTATAAAGGAGAACTGTGTAAGATGGATGTATATATCTGGAAAGCGGAAGGTAGATGTACAGATGGTTCATTTTACTCTGAAAGTGGTAGTGTTACTTTAATTAGATAATTAGAATGATGTCAATTAATTATATAGCATAGTGAAGAAAACGATTTACATACTAATCATATTAACTTTGTGTAATTCATTTGCATTTGGACAGGATCCTCAGTTTACTCAGGGTTATGCTATTCCATTATATCTAGCACCTTCTTTTGCAGGAACAACAGCAGGAAGCAGAGTATCCCTGGCTTTTCGTGATCAGTGGCCAGCTGCTACAAAATTAACTGGTGACAGGGAGTATGTAACTTATGCAGCTGCATATGATCATTACTTTCCGACATCAAATAGTGGGCTTGGAGTTATTTTCATGCAGGATAATGCAGGTATGGGAGCCTTAACTTCTACTTCAATTGGAGTGCAGTATTCGTATAATTTTCTCGCAACCAGAAAACTACAAATACGACCTGCTCTTGAATTTTCTTATCACTCGAAAAGCATCAATATTAGCAAACTAACTTTTGGAGATCAATTATCCTTTTATGGAAACAGACCAACATCGCTTGAAGGTGTAATGCTGGAAAATTTCAATTATACAGATTTTGCTGCTTCAGTTCTGTTTTATCATGTTGAATTTTGGGCCGGTTTTTCTGTTAATAATCTTGCTCAGTCAAACCAGTCAATAACAGCCGATAAAAGTATTCTACCTACCAGACTCACTGTTTTTGGCGGAAAAAAAATCATTACGAAAGGTCGAAGAGGATCCAGAGACGAGGAAAGCGTGACATTAAGTTTCCTTTATAAATCTCAGGCTAAATTTGACCAGCTTGATATTGGCTTTTATTGGTCTCATAAACCTCTTGTGCTAGGCATTTGGTACCGAGGCCTCCCTTTCATTAAATCGTATCAAAATTACATTAATAATGATGCAATAAACTTACTTGTTGGATATGCTATTGACGAGTTTACGATTGGCTACAGCTATGATTTTACCATTTCCCGACTTATATCAACTTCAGGGGGCGCTCACGAGGTAACTCTTA
>PKSZ01000379.1 GCA_002869425.1 Marinilabiliales bacterium | reverse complement strand
TTTTTTAGTAATTATTTTACCAAGAAATATGGGTAAACTGTTTAATAATTTTCCAAAGGCATAAATTGGAAACAGGATAATAGATAACAGAGTAGAAAGGAGTAGATGATATTTATTTTTTAAAAGAAATAAATCTGTAATACCCAATTTCTTTAACTGTTCGAAATATTGTTTAACCTTTTTACTGGCTGAATTATATATTACAGAATTGGATTCGCTTATTTGATTTACAGTATCTGCCAGCTTTTTTTCTCTGAGGAAACGTTTGTTATTTTTGGTTTTCCAGGGGAATAAACTTTGTGGATTATTGTTTCTTTGAATAATAAACAATTCTTCACATAATTGGTCATTTTGTTGATTTTTGATAATTACAACATTCTTCACCAATTCTTCATTTAGTTTTTCATTGAATTTATTGATGGCAACTGCTGGATTATCAATATATATTTCTTTGAAATTGCTTACCGGAAATGGTTCACCAAGACTTAAAATCAGTTCTTGCCTAAAATGTCTGGGATATGTGTAATTAAAACCCACCGGCACAACATGGGTGTCAAGCTCAAAATTATTATTATCAAAGGCGTGGAATGCCATTCTTGCTGTTCCTTTTTTGAGTTTTCTTAACCTTTTTTCCACTACACAAATACCTTCGGAATGAATAAAGACCGTTCCGTTATTTTTCAAAACATTATATCCAATATTAAAAGTACCTTCATTTTTCAAAAGGTTTTCTTTCCCTTCCTGAATTCGATATATTGGATGAATATTAAATAGTCCGAGCAGCTTTCTTTTTAAAGGTGTGTTCATAGCATCAGACCGTGCAAAAAAGTAAAGAGGCCTCTTCAACTGTACCGTTAAGCTTATAGCGTCGAGAAATGAATTAGGGTGGTTACAAGCAAGAATAACAGGCTTCCTATTTGGAATTTTATCTGCACCCGAAATATACAGCCGTTTGTAGAAAACGCGCAGTGCAATATTTACAATAGTCCAAAATATCCAATAAACCATTGTTAATCAGAACTATTAATAAATTCTTCAACCTGTTTATTCTCAGGTTTTTCTTCAATTTTCAATTCATCCAGTTCAATATCTTCTTCTTCCTCGAAAATATGAATGAGGGGTTCTTTATAGGCTTTCAACGTTACTTTTCTTTCTATAGTCAGTAACAAAGAAGGCAAAAGAATAAGATTAGTGAGCATGGCTACCAGTAAGGTAATGGATACAAGAATTCCAAGTGCTTTTGTACCTCCAAATCCTGATGCGGTGAAAATTGCAAATCCGAAGAACAAAACAATAGAGGTATAAATCATGCTAATACCTGTTTCCTTTAAAGCATTAACAACCGATTGACCAATTTCATAATTGTTAATCTTCAATTCCTGGTGATATTTTGCCAAAAAGTGAATGGAATCATCAACAGAAATACCAAATGCTATACTAAATATCAATATTGTAGATGGTTTAATGGGAATACCAAAATAACCCATTATGGCTGCTGTAAATAGCAGCGGAATAAGATTAGGAATAAGGGAAACAATCACCATCCTACCTGACCGGAACATTGTAGCAATAAATAATGCGATTAAAAAAATGGCAATTGTTAAGCTAATAAATAAATTTTTGATTAAAAAATTGGTTCCTTTCAAGAACACTACGGTCATGCCGGTTATGTTAATGTTGTAATCAGCCGGATCAAAAACATCATGAATTTTAGGTTTGAGTGAATCAATCAGTGCCTGAATCTGAGGTGTTCCGAGGTTTGCCATTTGTATACTAAACCTGGTTCTTTGATTTGTACTATCGATAAAAATACTGAAATTCATCCTATCATCCTGAGCATTGTCAACATACTTTTTGAGTTTGTTTAATTCAGTTGGCGGAGGAAGAATATAAAATTTAGATTTTCCGTCTTTGTGTGCCTGATAGACAAAAGAAATAGCATCAATTATGGAAAGCGGTCTGGAAAAGTATTGAGACATTACAGAATCTTTAGTAAAGATTTTCTGTAACTTTTTCATTTTGTATAATGTTCTTGCATTTTCTGCAAAAATTCCATTTTTCTTTTTTGTGTCTATTTCTATTTCGAAAGGCATAACACCTCTGAAATGGTCTTCAAAGAATTTAAGATCCTCCATAACAGGATCGTTTTGAGGAATGTCATCTACCAACCTTCCTTTTGCTTTGATCATAGATACACCAATAATACATGCAATGACCAATGCAATGGTAGAAATATATATGACGGGGCGGTAGTCTATTACTGAATTTAGTAAACGACCAATTATTTCTTTGAGAGTTTTATTTTCCAGGTGTTTTGTATGTCTAGAACTAGGTGGGGGGAGCAGACTGAAAAATATTGGGATAATGAGTAACGATATCAGGAATACTCCCAAGATATTAAGTGAAGCAACCACTCCAAATTGAATAAGTATTGAACTACTTGTAAGTATAAATGTTGCAAAACCTGAGGCTGTAGTAATATTGGTAAGAAATGTAGCATTTCCAATTTTTCTGACTACAGTTGATAGTGCTTTAATTTTATTTCCGTGTTTCTTGTATTCCTGTTGATATTTATTAATCAGGAAGACACAATTTGGAATACCAATTACAATTATCAGCGGTGGAATCAGTCCCGTTAAGATGGTTATTTTGTAATCCATAAGAGCAATGGTTCCAAATACCCAAATAACGGCTATTGCCACTACAACAAGAGAAACCATCACTGCTTTAAATGATCTGAAGAACAGGTAAAGTACTACTGCCAGAACAATGATTGCCAATATGATAAATAGCTCGAGTTCAGTTTTAACCTTTGCCATTGTTTGTGTTCGAATGTATGGCAAGCCAGAATAATGTGCTTCTATTCCTGTTTCTTTTGAAAATTCTTCAACCAGATCGTATACTTCTTTCACAAAACGAAGTCTGCTTTTTGTATTCAGAATTTCTTTATTTAACGTTACCCCCATCATGGTAACATCAGAAGTATCTACGAATAGAAAATTTTCATAAAAACGCAAACCCCTGATAACACCCAGTAAGCTATCTAACTCTGGTTGTGATTTTACATTATCAGTTATAATTGGTTTAAGCTGAAGTTTATGCAGGCTATCGTTTTTAACAACATTAAAAATTCTGGCAATTGAAATTACTGTATCAACGCCGGGTATTTTATCCATTGTTTTTGCCAAATCATACCATGCATTGAAATTGTCGAGTTCCAACAATTTGGGATCATCAACGCCAACGAGCATTATGTCGCCATCTTCGCCAAATTTTTCTCTAAATAATCTGTATTTTATTCTGGTACTGTCGGTTTCGGGTAGTAAGTGGGCAAATTCATATGAAAGACTTACCTTTCTTGCATTCCAACCCATGAATAATGTAAATAAGCCTAATAATGACAGGATTATTACACGATTACGCAGTATGGTTCTAACAATTATTGTCCACATAAAAGGATATTCCAAGCCCAAATTAACGTGCCACAAAGTTATGTAAGTTTGTCAAATTACAAAGATTTAGGTTAATTTTTATCCTTGCATAAGGATATTAGCGGATCAATGTAAGGTAACCCGTTTGGGTGGTAATTTTCTTTTCAGAATTTTTGTATTGAATTATCCAACTATATACTCCAATTGGATAGACTTTTCCATTTTTGTTTCTGCCATTCCAACCCTTTTTGATATTCGTTGTTTCAAATACTTTCATGCCCCATCGATCAAAAATAATAAGTTTGTAGTTGTTTGGTTCAACAGCGTTGTATTTGGGTTTGAATATTCCATTTTCATCAGGCTTATCAGGCGTAATGGCATTGGGAATCCAAAGTGTTTGAGGTTCGCTGATAAGAATTTCTTTAGATGCAGTATCTGTACAAAAATATTCATTTACCACAACATGTTCAACTTCAAAAACGCCACTATTTTCAAAAGAGAAGGTCGAATTTTTCTCAATAGAAAAGAGATCATTATCACAGAACCAATAAAACTGTAAGGCATCTTCAGAATCCTGACTATAAAAGTTTATTTCGGGTTCAAAAATATTTGTTGTTAATGGATCATACCAAAATTCAGATTCAGGTTTTGGATAAACAATTACTGGGTTTTCTGCTGCAATTGAAGAGTCGCAACCCATGTCTGATGTAACAGTTAAAGTAATATTGTAAGTTCCTTCATTATCAAAAATCAGTTCGGGATTTCTTTCTGTAGAAGATAAGTTTTCATTAACATACCATGCATATGAACAATTATCATTATTTCCGGTTTCACTATAGCTTACTGTAAGTGGTTCGCAGCCAGAGTATGTATCCTGATAAAATTCAGCTGAAGGTTTTGCTATTACACCTATTTCAGTGTTTCCAAATGTAGTACAGGAATTATAATCTGTAACGGTGACAGAATAGTTTCCTTCGCTAATATTATCTATGGTTTGAGAGTGCATGCTATTGTTCCAGCTGTATGAATATGGTTCTGTTCCACCTGTCGGAACGGCACTTGCAATGCCAAGATCTATACCATTGCAGCTTACATCGGTTTTATCGATATCAACTGTTAACAAATCGGGTTCAGCAATATCTATACAAAAGTCCATTATACAGCCATAATTTTCGCTTATGATTCCGCAGTAACTACCCGCTGAAAGATTATTTAAATTGAGGTCGTTTGTTGCGTTCCACCAGGTTAATTCATAACCGCTTGAATTTCCATCGATTTGTACCTGAATTTCACCATCGTCCTGACCATAACAACTAACATCTGTGTTGTTGGTATCAATGATGATTTGAACCAGTTGAAAACTAACTTCATCACTTGTATTCGGACAAATTTCATTATCTGTAATCAATTGCAAAGAAACAGTACCACTGTCTATCTCGGCTTGTGTGGGAATATACCTGGCATCTGTATTAAAAGTATTGGGTATATACGTTCCATTTCCCCCTTCCCAGTAAAACTGACTGGCTCCGTAAACGTACCCATTGAGTTGAATTCCGTTTGTATCCAGGCAAACCATATCATCACTACCTGCGTTCACATTGGGAGGTTGTTCAATTGTAATATTCATAAAGTCTGAATATTCAGGACATCCTGAAGGACTTACAGTAGTATAATTTATTGTTGCATAGCCCTGGTTTAGTTCATTTTGAGAAAAAATGTAAATAGCATTTTCGTTATGATTATCTGGTAAAAAAGTACCTTCACCTGTCCAATAGGCATCCTGAGCGTTGCTATAATATCCATCCAGTTGAATTTGGTTTCCTGAAATACAAATCAGAGTATCATTACTTTCACCAATTGGTGTATTTGCATTGGCGTCAATTTCAACGTTATGAAAAGTGAAATTTACTACATCTGTGATGTTATTTGTAGCATACCACCAGGTATTGATTGTACATGAATCGCCAAAGAAATCGAAAAAATTATGACAACCATAAGGGTTT
>PKSZ01000400.1 GCA_002869425.1 Marinilabiliales bacterium | reverse complement strand
TTGTTATTCAGGGTTATATCCTTACCCTACTGGACGGAGGCCTTGAAGATCCTGATATCAACAGAAAATACCTGGAAAAAACAGAGAAAAGCATTAACAGGATGATAACCATCGTAAAAGATCTTGAAACCATATCTCGTCTTGAACATGGTGTATTAACACTGCAACAAACAAATTTTGATATCTTCCAGGTAAGCACTGATATTGTGGAATCTCTGGAAGATAGGGCGCGTAAAAAAGGAATAAAAATTGTTTTCAAGGAAGGTTCGAACAAAAAAACCATGGTGCATGCTGATCCTGACAGGATTCGTCAGGTTATTACCAACCTTATTGTAAATGCTATAAATTATGGTAAAGAAAAAGGCTATGTAAGAATTGCCTTTTACGACATGGAAGAAAACATTATGATTGAAATAAAAGATGATGGTATTGGAATATCCGAAGAACACCTTCCTCGTCTATTCGAAAGGTTTTACAGGGTAGACAAAAGCCGATCCATGCAGTCTGGAGGCACCGGACTTGGTCTTGCTATTGTTAAGCATATCATTGAAGCACACAAACAAACCATCAATATTAGAAGCTCCTCTGGTGTTGGCACAACCATTGCTTTTACTTTGAAAAAGAAAAATTAGTTGTTGGCAGCATATTCTTCAACTGCTTTAAAAACTCTCATAAAATTTCCACCCCATATTTTTCGTATGTCTTCATCTGAATAACCTCTTCTAACCAACTCTTCTGTTATATTTGGCATCTCAGCAACATCATAACAACCTTCAATTCCTCCTCCTCCATCAAAATCAGTTCCAATTCCTGCATGATCAATCCCGCCAATTTTTACAATATGATCGATATGATCAACCAATTGCGATACTGTAGCCAACTTTTCCGGATATTTTTTTTGTAAAGCATACCATTCACGCACAATACTATCGTGCACTGCTTCGGTTACTTCCTTGTACTGATCTCTTGCTTTTCTAAGCTCTGCAATGGCTGAATCACGTTGAGGGTTTGGTGGTGGATTATGAACATAAGAATTAAGTACACAAACCTGCACAACACCACCCTTTTCAGCAAGTTTTTTTATCATATCATCTGTTAAATTGCGTGGATTATCGCAAACTGCCCTGCAATTTGAATGTGATGCAATTACGGGCACTTTAGAAAGCTTTAACACATCATAAAAAGCGCTGTCTGAAATATGAGATACGTCAACCATTATACCCAGACGATTCATCTCGGCAACAACTTCTTCCCCAAATTCGCTCAAACCTCCAAATTCCAATGTATCATTTGCAGAATCACAAATATCATTGTTTTTTGAATGGCTCAGCGTAATATACCTGATTCCTCGATTGTAAAACTTTTCTACTTTGCTCAAATCCTCACCAATGGGATACCCGTTCTCCAAACCCAGATAAATAGCTCGTTTATTTTCATCCTCCGCCTTGTATGCATCGTTTGAGCTGTAAGCCAAAACTGCAACAGTATCGTTTACTTTAATTTGCTGTTCAATCCTATCAATGATGCTATTGGCTTCATTCCATGCCTGCTCATTAGCTGAATCTGTACGTGGTCCCTGACCAAGAAATACTGCGAAAAATATTGCATCCAACCCGCCTTCTTTCATCCTTGGTAAATCTACCCTGTTTTGTGTTTCATGTGCATCATGCTTTTCTCCAATCTTATAATCATCTCTTTTCAACCACAAAGGTGTATCACAATGTGAATCCAATGTCAAAACCCTTTTATGAATTTCTTTAGCCTTATCCAACACTTCTTTTTCATTATCTCCGGAAACAAAAGAAGAAAAGAGAAAGAAAACAATAAGTACATAACACGGAGTACACCTTTTCATAACAATTTTCTTAAATTTATATGCGTAAATCTAAGAATTATCTGGTGGGCAATCGATATTTTCAATTTAAAAAATTCAGGATATCTCAAGAAAAATGTGCTATGAAAGTAGGTACAGATGGTGTCTTGCTTGGCGCATGGACTGGCAGTCTTGCATCAAACATACTGGATCTTGGAACCGGAACAGGACTGCTTGCACTTATGATGGCGCAAAGATCGGGAGCACAAATAACTGCAATTGAAATAGATAAAAATGCTGCCTTACAAGCCCGGAAAAACATACAAGAATCTGAATGGAATAAAAGAATCTCCGTTTTAAATCTCTCACTGGAAGAATTTGCTAAACAAACTCAAACCACTTTTGATTTAATCATCACAAACCCACCATATTTTAGCAATTCCTTAAAATCGAAAAACGACAGCAGAACACTGGCAAGAAATGCTGATTCACTTTCATTAAATGAAATATTTGATTTTGAATCAAAAGCGCTTACAAAAAATGGAAGAATCAGCCTTGTTCTTCCATACGATCGATTAACTCATGTACAAGATCTTTGCGAAAAAAAAAATCTGTTTACTCAACGGATTTGCTATGTTTTCCCAACCCCTGAAAAAGAAATAAGTCGGGTAATGATTGAAGCAGGAAGACTTAAGAATGATACTGTAATTGAAGAAAATCTGATAATAGAAAAGAATGGCCGTCATCAATACGCTAAAGAATACATTAATCTTACAAAAGATTTTTATCTGAAAATGTGATAATATGGAAATTGAAAGAAAATTTTTGGTCAAAAACAATAAGTGGAAAAGAAATGCATCTGAAGGTTTTGAAATAAAGCAAGCTTATTTTGCAAACCTAAAAGGGAAATCGGTACGAATAAGAACGGTTGGAGAAAAAGGATTTTTAACCATTAAGGGTCCTCGCGTAGGTATTTCAAGAGATGAATTTGAATATGAAATTCCTCTGGCAGATGCAAATCAATTAATAAAAAACTATTGCGATTCCAATCTCATATCAAAAAAAAGATATAAAGTTAATTTTGAAGGAAACACATGGGAAATAGATGAGTTTTCCGGAGATAATCAAGGACTTATTCTTGCTGAGATTGAATTGGAAAGTCCGGATGAAAAGATTACGCTTCCAGACTGGCTGGGTAAAGAAGTAAGTACAGATAACAGATACTATAATTCAAAGCTTGCAAAGCACCCTGTAAATAGCTGGAATTCTGAACCATAATATTTTTTACTAAAAGTCAACACCTAAATTTCTGTTTAAAAAGATAAAAATGTGTTAAAAAAATTTTGTCAAAAAATATTTATAATACTCATCTTTACACTGGAAAATGTAAGTAGATAATTGATGGAATACGGTATTTATGACTTACTGAAACTCATTGGATCCCTGGTTTTTTTCCTTTTTGGGATGAAGCTTATGAGTGAAGGATTGCAAAAGGTTGCAGGAGATAAAATGCGGAATATTCTTGCCGCAATGACATCCAATAGAATCAAAGGCGTTTTTACAGGTTTTCTAATTACCTCCGTAATTCAATCTTCATCTGCAACAACGGTAATGTTGGTTAGCTTTGTTAATGCAGGCCTAATTACCCTCCTTGAATCAATTGGAGTGATTATGGGTGCCAATATTGGTACCACGGTTACTGCATGGATTATATCCCTACTGGGATTTAAAGTTTCTATAAGTGCCCTTTCGTTGCCCATCATAGGACTTGGTTTTCCATTGGTTTTCTCAAAAAAAAATAAGCGAAAATCCTGGGGTGAATTCATGGTAGGTTTTGCTATAATTTTTATGGGACTGGATTTTCTGAAAGCTTCTGTTCCGGATATAAAAAACAGCCCTGAAATACTTGAATTCCTATCAGGATATACCGAAATGGGCTACGTATCCATATTCATCTTTTTATTAATTGGAACCATCTTGACCATTGTTGTTCAATCTTCCAGTGCCACAATGGCCTTAACGTTGGTAATGTGTAGCAATGGATGGATCCCCTTTGAAATGGCTGCTGCCATGGTCTTGGGAGAAAATATTGGAACAACTATAACAGCGAATATTGCAGCAGCGGTAGCCAACAGGTCGGCAAAACGAACCGCTCGAGCTCACCTAATATTTAACCTCTTCGGGGTTATATGGATGCTTTTGCTTTTCAAGTTCTTCCTGCATGGAATAGATTGGTTTGTAAGGAATTATATTGGAGAACAGAGCCCATTTGAAAGTGTTGCAGCCATTCCTATTTCGCTTTCAATTTTTCATAGTTCCTTCAATATTCTGAACACCTTAGTCATGGTTTGGTTTGCTCGTTTTATTCAAAGAGTTGTTGAGAAATTGGTTCCTGTTAAAGAGGATGATGATGAAGATTTTTCTTTGAGTTTTATCAGTACAGGTATGCTTTCCACTTCTGAGCTTTCTCTTTTACAGGCACGCAAGGAAATTGCACTATATGGAAAAAGAGCCAAGAAAATGTTTATAAATGTCCAGAAGCTTTTCAATGAAGTTAACGACAAAAAATTTGAGAAGAAATTCGAGAAAATTCTTCAGCAGGAAGAAAATATGGACAAAATTGAAATTGAAATTGCACATTACCTAACCAAGATTCAGCAAGGTGAAATCAGTAGCGATACTTCAAGAAGAATCCGGGCTATGCTTAAGGTCATTGACGATATGGAAAGCATGGGTGACACTTGTCATGCAATGGCCAAAGCCGTTCAAAGAAAACGCGAACAAAAACTTTGGTTCCCACAGGATTTAAGGAATAATGTGAATGAGATTTTCGAGATGGTTATCAAGTCGCTGGACATAATGCTCGCAAACCTGGATTTGGATTATAAAAATGCAGACTTAAGTCCTGCATTGGAACTCGAAACAGAAATCAATGAATTGCGAAACAAGTTCAGGGATGAACATATTGAAAAATTTAAAAGAGGCGAATACAAATACCTTGCAGGCGTTGTTTATATGGATTTGGTTACGCATGCAGAATACATGGGTGACTTTGTTATCAATGTTTCAGAGGCCGTGTGCGGTGATACAGCCAAAAAACATTCTCTGCTAAAAGAAGATCATTAATTATTCCATCTGGCTAAAAATCATGTAACTGTTTTTTATTTCATTTAAATACAGTTTGTGATT
Organism: Marinilabiliales bacterium; assembly: GCA_002869425.1. Taxonomy (GTDB): domain Bacteria; phylum Bacteroidota; class Bacteroidia; order Bacteroidales; family BM523; genus BM523. Next base: position 462 of record PKSZ01000400.1, on the reverse strand, counting down.
ATATGTTACTATAGAAAACCATATCGATCCTTTCTTCTCCTTATAACGAAAGAAAACAGTCATGGCAACAGGTGTTCCCCCCAGCTCTTCGTAATCATATGATTCAAATTTGATCTCTTCCCTGGCAATGTTTTCTTTCTTCACCGATTCTACAATATTTCCATATGAAAAAGACAGATTTTTATTATCGATAAACTTCTCTTCTATTTCCTGATCTGTTAAATCAACCGTTCCTTCAGGATCAATAACCTTCCACATCTCTATAGTCGGTTTTGCCTGTATAAATATCTCTTTATCCAAAGTATGCATTGCCTCAATCATCTGGTTTGCAAGCTTTTCCTTTGCCTCATCTGTTTGACTGTATCCTGTTTCAACAAGAAACAATACAAAGACAATTACAATAAACCTCATCTTTCAAGCAGCTTATTAAAATTAAAGCTAAAAGATAGCTTTTCGGTAATT
>PKSZ01000030.1 GCA_002869425.1 Marinilabiliales bacterium | reverse complement strand
TTGGTGATACAGCACAATTACCACCTGTAGGACTAAACATTAGTCCGGCACTAGATAAGAAAGTGCTTTCTGACTACCTTTTTGAAGTACAAGCTGTTACTTTGCGACAAGTTGTCAGACAGTCAGCCAACTCAGGTATCTTGGTGAATGCAACAGCTATCAGGGAAAGAATTGCAAACGATTCAAAAGGAATACCCAGTATTCAAATTGAAGGCTTTCAGGACATCGTTCCGCTCAGTGGAAATTTACTGATTGAAACGCTTACCAATCATTACGACAAGGATGGATTAAATAACGTTCTGGTAGTATGTCGTTCCAACAAAAGGGCGAATCAATACAATGCCGGTATTCGAAATCAGATTTTATGGAGGGAAGAAGAAATTTCAATTGGAGATTTCCTGATGGTGGTAAAAAACAACTATTTCTGGCTTCCAGAGAATGAGAATACTGATTTTATTGCCAATGGAGATATTGTTGAAATCATAAGAATTAAAAATTATGAGGAAATGTATGGCCTTCGATTTGCTAATGTCACCATTCGCTTAATGGATTATAAAGAGCTTGAAATTGATGTAAAAATAATGCTTGATACATTAACTGTAGAAGCACCTGCACTAACAATGGAAAAAAGTAAAGCATTTTTTTATTCTGTTGCAGAAGACTACGCAGAAATAAGATCTAAGAAGAAGCGTTGGGAAAAAATCAGGGAAAATGAATACTTTAATGCCTTACAGGTAAAATTTTCATATGCTGTTACCTGTCATAAAGCACAAGGAGGTCAATGGAATACTGTATTTATAGATCAGGGATTCATTAACGAAGAAAGAGCAGATAAAGAATATCTGCGTTGGTTATATACAGCCATTACCAGATCAACACAAAAAGTTTATCTTATCAACTTTAAACAAGATTTTTTCCCGGGGATATCGCTTGACGAGTACTACTAAAGCCCCAATACTTTCTCTCCCTGATTAAAAATGATGTCTTTCGGAATACCAGCTTCGGAAATCCTCTGCAAGTCATTTTCCAGCTTTTCCCGGATATAACCTTTTTCTTCAACCAGTTCTTTCGCTGCATTAAAATCTCCATCGCCCTGTATCCTAATCATCTTTTCTGTGAGCATTTCAATGGCTCTTTTGGTTTTTTCCAGATCTACACTATACATACCCGTTGATTCGTTACGTGTAAATGCGCCTGCTTCTTTAAAGAAATAGAAACGAACCATATTGGCCTTACCCTGTGGATGCCCTGTTCCAAAACGAACCGAACGAAATAGGTCAGCCATATAGGTTACATAATTATCCATCAGACTTACATCTTCCAATTCACCCATTTCCTTTAGTTTGGTGATAAGATACATACGTGTAATATCTGCACTTGCAACATTGATGGTATTAAAATAATACTTAAGGGCTTGCTTTACAGTTCCTTTATTGGTAATCGTATTCTTAACATTCAGGTTTTCAGCTAACTCATAAAAAATATTATTCATGAAAAATGCCTCAAACTTAACATGATGCCTTTGCTTTGAATCTATTACCAATTCTGAAATTGGCTTCAGGATATTGTCAAATTTATGTTGATTTACATTTTTAAACTGCAGGTTTCTAATTCCTTTTAACATATGTACCCTTGGGTCTTTGGGCCTGTTAACAGACAATGTTTTACTTCCTGCATTACAAAATCCAGAATAATAGATAGCATCACAAACGAAAATATCATTGCCAGATGCAACTTCTTCTTCTTTGTACTTCTGATCGCATGGCAACATCCTTTTTAATTCGGGAAGCAATGCCACATATTTTGCTGTCTTAGCAGACCATACAGTATCTTTAACCAGCACATATGATTCATAAGCACATTTGGTGTTTAAAAACTCATCGTCTTCATCTTCAATTGGTCCTACAATAAAATCAACAATATTGTTTTTCAAATCCATCCATGCAATATCACTATCGTAATACTCGTCGGTAAGAATAGATTGCGCCTTTAACTCAAGATATGCTGAATAATTACTGTCTTCTGTTATCCCTGCTGCTTTTCTTAACAACTCAGCTAGCTTGGTTACTTCTTCCTTATACGCCTGATTGTAGGGTATTGTATATAAGGACCCATCGTTATTTCTTCGCAATATTGTGTACTTGCTAAACTTGTCTTCAAACTTCATATCTACAAACTGAAAATACTTAATATCAGCAGGATAATAATTGGCCCCAATTGGTCTTTTATCATAACCTTTGATAAAAGGCACCATACCATCCAGCCTATCCCATGGTCCATAGTTTATTTCAACATACTTCTTTTCATTCTCATTCTTACATTTCTCCAATAATGGATATTTATCTCCAAAAGTCTGCATCCAAAATATATCATCAACCAGCGTGGCTGCATTTATAAATATCTTTATCATTTCTTTTTCAGAATCACTCAATCCTGATAAATCTGTTTTCAAATCAACCGTGACATAATGGTTCAATCTTTCTTCAACTGGTACTATCTCTTGCTGAGGTTCTTCGATTTTTGTTTCTTTCTGTACTTTTTGTTGTGACATATCACAGGAATATACAAACACTAACGAAACAATGATAAGTGCAAATAAGCTTTTTCGTACCATAAGACTTTGATTATCTGTTATTAATTGTTATGCAATATAATAAAAATACATGAAATATTGATGCCTTAAAATGGATTAATCGTTCTGTGCCTGAATCATCAAACTAACAGATTGCGGTCCTTCGTTAAAAATAATGTCCAAAATGCTTAAGCTTTCTACAAAACCAAATTTTTCATTAAACACCTGACGATAATTTAGTTTGTTATAAAAATGCTGAAAAGCATTCCTGTTTTTCTTTGGATGAATCAAATATCGATAATCAACAACACCTGAATATTCTTTCTGATAATTAGCGGTTTCTTTGCATTTCACATCCATATCAAGTAAGTCTGATATGGTCTGTATAATTAAGGTGTTCAAGTCAAAAAGATACTTGTGCTTATGATTAAAAACAGGCATTAGATCATCAATATAGTATTCATAAAAAGGTGAAGACCGATAGGCCGATTCAATGGTTTTAAAGTGAAGCCTCTGCCAGTCTTCGTGATAAGCTATTTTCACATCTTTTATAGGAACTTTTAATCGTGTTTCCTTTTCCACCGGTACAATTAAAGAAATGGGACCATTGGCAGCCAAAATACTGCATCTGTTTCGGTAAGTTTGCTTAACAAAATTTTCATGAGCCTCTATCAGGAGCTCATTTTCATGCGTAAAACAAGCAAAGTAATGAATGGGTGGAAAGTAGGCCGTACTTAATACAATTCCTGGCATTTTTAAGCTACTATCTTGTAATAAACAGCTTATTCACCATCCTGTTCTCTCCTGAAACAATTTCCACAAGATAGATACCCTCAGGCAAATCAGAAACCATTAACCTGGCTGAACGAATTCCAGCATTTAATGAAAACTGTTTTACAACTTTTACTATGGAGTTATACACTACGCCTTCAGCCTCGTCCTGTATTGCATCTGAAAAACCAATCGTTGTATAGGTAACAGCCGGATTGGGATACAAGCCCAAATTAATTTTTTCTGACGGTTTATCCATACCTACAGTCTGGTATACCAGGCTTAAACTATCAACAAGCAATACACTTCCATCCATAATATTCTCAGGATCAGTATTCATAATAATTACATTCATACTATCCGGTGTTTCCTGTGAAGTATACTCAACAGGTACTTCGAATAAAGTCCAGTCGGTAACTGTACTACTCTTTAATAAGGCCTGACCAATTGTATCGCGTACACCATTGTTCAAAAATATTCCAATTCCTATAAAACAGCTATCGGCACCACTGGCCGTATACTTATAGTATCCTCTTAAGTGTGAAGGCCTTGAAGTAAAAGGTATTCCTCCTTCAATACCACCCTGCTGAGTAGTCATATCAAGTTCAAAAGTACCCAAAGTAGCAACCCCGGGCATAGTAGCGTCAGTTCCTACTACTGATTGTGTTACACATTCCAGTCGCATACTTTTTGAGCCATACATATAATCAGCATCATCAGCCTGTACAGTATGGAAACTATATTGACCAAGAAAACCCAAATCGATATAATCATTGGATGTATCCCATGAATCAGGGTTCATCATACTGTTTCCGATATCTGACCAATTCTCAAAGTCAGGATTGGCAATTTGTTCCTGAGCAATGCCTGCAAATGATGTAATAAAAGCAAAAAAGAGAGTAATAGATTTTTTCATGATATCAAAATTAACAGTTTAACATTATAAAGTTAGTGAATTTTTATCATTCCATTGCTTTTTTATGGTCATCATTATCATCTTCTTCAAAATCCCAGCGAATTTCATTTCCTGAAGTTGAATAGTAATATCCATACGATTCATCCTGATAACCGGAAAAAGATTCTTTATCCATTTCATCTTCATGCTTATTGTCTTCTGTTTCCCAACTAAAACGAACTGCTTTAGGTCCTTGTTTTCTATAGAATATAGCCATCAATCCACCACTGATTCCGCCCATAAGATGAGACTCCCAGCTTATTTTTTTATCCATTGGGAATATCCCCCAAATCATACTTCCATAAAGAAAAATCACAATCAATGAAATGGATAATAGCCGGGCATCCTTCCGAATTACTCCACTAAAAAAAAGAAAAGATGCCAATCCATAAACTACACCACTTGCTCCAATATGATATGATTCTCTGGCAGCAAGCCAAACGGATATTCCTGTAAGAAAATAAATAAGGAAAAAAACCTTGTAAGCGATCTTTCTGTAAAAATAAAAAACACCTATTCCAAGTGTTAATAAGGGTATAGAGTTAGCATATAAATGAGCAAAATCTCCATGTACAAGAGGTGATGTAAGAATTCCGGTTAAGCCTTCAATTTTTAGTGGATAAATCCCCAAAAAACTTAACCGCACACCCATTATCGATTCGGAAATTTTAACAATCCAAAGCAGCATTACAAACAATGTTGGAAAAACAAGACTATGAATGAATTTTCTTTTCTCCTCTGGAAGTTTCTTTATTAACATCAAATTGTTTGATCTTTACGCAAAAAATCCTGTCATTTTCTTTGCAAATTAATAATTTAGTGATGAATTTCCATTACAACAAACGTGCTAAAAAAGCTATGATCAAAACATTTCTCACCAAAATAACCCACATTGTTACAGGCATTACTCTGACAATTACAATTCTGTTAAGTTATCAAAGCAAGGCGCAAAGGGAAGTTAGCATCCTAAAAGAATTTAATGAGGTTACCCGAAAGGTAAGGAGTTTAGAGAAAGAAAAAGATTTTGAAAATGCATCCATTAGTTTCTATGCCATTGACATAATGTCAGGTGATACCATTGTCGAACACAATGCAGACATGAGTCTTGTTCCTGCATCCGTAATGAAATTGGTTACAACATCTGCTGCGCTTGAATTTCTGGGGCCAGATTTCAGATTT
>PKSZ01000318.1 GCA_002869425.1 Marinilabiliales bacterium | reverse complement strand
AACAGTTTCAGGTGCTTCTGCAAAAGGGACAGCTACTGTCTCGCTAACAAATGGATTAGCTCCGTTTGAATATGTCTGGAAAGTTGGAGATCTTGGAGAGGAGCCGGAAACACTGTTAAATACTACGTCAGTACCAATTATAAATAATCTTGATCCTGGATTCTACAAAGTAGAGGTCTCAGATGCAAGACCGGATGTATTGAGTTTGTATTTTACAATTGGGGAGGAAATCCTATGGGAAGCACAAAGCGGTGTTACAGAAATCAATAGTGAAATTGAAAAAACTAAAGCAGATGGCTGGGATGACGGTTATTCCTATAGCCTGAATTCTTCAAGTCAGGATGTGGATGTATATGCCGAATTTACTATTGCTGATTTAAGCAGTGTGGTGGCTCTTGGTTTTAGAGAAAGTGATAATACGGACCTGAATGGCTATACAGGAATGTACGTGGGTTTTGTAACCAATAATGGAACACTTGATATATACGAAAACGGGACATTGATCAGTAATGTTTCATCGTATAGTCCCGGCGATGTTGTTTCGGTTCAGAGACAAGGATCTGAGATAATATATAGGGTTAATGGAGTTTTAGTTCGCCAGCAAACAATTTCAGGTGCAAATACAAAATCATTAAACCTGCATGCAGCTATATTTACCTCTGGAGGTAAGATAAATTCATTACAATATATTCCTTTCGACTCTGTTCCTTTCTGGCCACAGTTTAATGCAACTGTTGATCAATTGTCGTGTTCTGACTATCCAGCAACAGGTGCAATTACTCTTACAAAAACAGGTGGATCATCGTTTACTCTTTTTGATTTCACCTGGAGAATGAATGGTGATCCTTATCCATTTACTACCCAGAGTTTGAGTGATGTGGAACCTGGCTTATACAGTGTATATATTACTTCACCTAATTCATCCTATGAAAGAAAAATGAGCTTCATTCTGGGATATGATATTGAGTTTAATTCTACTACTAGTGCTGATTACAATGCAAGCACTAAAGAAATTGTTGCTCTTGTTTCAAATGCGTCTATAAGTTCGGATGGTAAAAACGAATTTACTGAATACCAGAATGGATTTATAGGAGTGAAAATCAATGAAATTGTATCAGGTAAAAGTTTCAGTCTGAAGCCGGAAGGTAGTACACAGAAATACAGAATTACATTGGAAGTTGACCATATGAAATTTGAAGATACATATGGTACAACCAATGTAAGCTATATTCCAGGTACGGAAGAAACTATAATTGGTTTCTACAAGACCGGTGATGTTATAAAATTCATTTACAATGGAAGTGTATATAAAACATCAGGAGCAGATCCTGCCACGAGATACTATGTTACTGGAGTATTGCCCAATGTAGATGACCTATTCTCCTTTGTAAAAGGCGGTTTTTGTAATTATGATTGTGCAATGAATTTAACACCAACAGCAACTCAGATGTCAATATGTCCGGGAGAACCTATTCAACCAATAATCACTGTTTCTGATGGAGAGGGGCCATATAATTACAACTGGTCACCTATGGATGGTTTGTCTTGTACAGACTGCAACAATCCGGTCATTACAATAACGGAAGATATTATATACACTATTGAAGTGCATGACACCAAGCCGGATTGTTATGAATATGTTCAAATTGAAATTATTATAGAGGATTGTGATGATGCAACACCTGTTTTTTATGGATTATGTTTCAATAATTATGGCGCAGATGTGGTATTAACAGATGTAACACCTGAGAATGATAACCAACCTGCAATAAATGTTTTTGGATATATATTCAACGAGGATCTGGTTGACCCGGATCAGCAAATAGTTCAACCGGGTGTTTGGTACAATGACGGTGCTGTCCGTTTAACAAAAGATTGGACACATAAATCGGAAGATAATACAGCCCGAGCATTTAATCAGGCGAGTGGGGTTGTGGATATGATTGGAGGAGATCAGGGAATAAAAGGAAACCAGACAACCACATTTACAAATCTGTCTCTTAGTGAACAAGGGTTGAAGTCTCTCTATATTAATACTGAAGTCGATGGTATTCTGAATTTGTATGATAGCGAGCTGGATACCAGGGATAATACCATGCATATTGTTAATAGTGATGCCAACGCTATAGAAAGGAACAATGGATATGTATTGTGTGCTGATAACTCCGGATGGCTGATCAGGGATATGGCGGAAAACAATGATTATTTATTCCCATTGGCTGATTACAACATAAATGGTCAGGTAATGTACAGGCCATTAAAAATTCAGCCTGAGTTTGTTGACAATCAGTATATGGCAAGGTTTATTTTCAAAAATCCTAATGTTGATGGGTATCTGTTGTCAAACCTTGATAATAATATAATTGAAGTAAGTGACAGATATTATTGGCTGGTTGAGCATACTGGTGTGAGTAATTCGTCTGCCAATTTATCTTTGGCCTATAACAATATTGCAGAAAATAACCTTTCTGGTGTTGGGCACTGGAATTCTAATGAGAACATATGGGAGTGGCCTGGTACCGAGTCTGTATTGATCGAGGCTATGCCAACATTGAGCTTCTCAAAAAGCGATCCATGGTCTGAATTTGCTGCATCAAATGTATTTACAATTATTGAACCCGGGATAAATATTATTGTCGGTGGAGGTAGTACGAATACAGATACTGATAATGATGGAATTATTGACGGGCTTGATAACTGTGTGGATGTTCAGAATTTTAACCAGGCTGATGTTGATGGTGACGGTATTGGAGATTTATGTGATAATTGCCCCTACGTTTCTAATCCTGATCAAACTTTAGTTTGTGATAACGATGCTGATGGGGACGGAATCACTGATGATGTTGATAATTGTAAGAATACTCCAAACAGTGATCAGTTAGACACTGAAGCAGGTGGAGGTGATGGAGTTGGCAATGTTTGTGATAACTGCATCAATGACGATAATCCAGATCAGAGTGATATTGACGACGACGGAGTAGGAGATGCATGTGACAATTGTGACGATCTTGCCAATCAGGATCAGGCAGATAATGACNGATAATGACAATGATGGAGTTGGTAATCTATGCGATAATTGTCCAGATATTACAAACCCCGGCCAGGAAAACGCAGATGGTGACGAATATGGTGACGCATGTGAACCCGATACTGATGGAGATGGTATTATAGATGATTTGGATAGTTGTCCGGATATTGCAAACAACCCGGATCAGGACTCTGATGGTGACGGTATCGATAATGCCTGTGATAATTGCCCTTTAACTGAGCACCCGAATCCGGATCAAAGTGATATTGATGGTGATGGTTTTGGTGATGCTTGTGATTTCTGTCCGAATGTTCCGAGTCTTACAAATATCGATTCGGATGGTGACGGTGTTGGAGATGCCTGTGAACCTGATTCAGATGGCGATGGAGTCATAGATGATGATGACAACTGTCCCACATTTGCGAATGCTGATGGACAAGATGCTGATATCGATGAAGATAATATTGGAGATGCCTGTGACAATTGTCCATATACAGCAAATGAATTGCAGGAAGATGATGACCTTGACGGTATCGGTAATGCCTGTGATAATTGTCCAGGAGGAAGTATTGGCGGTGGAAATGATCCTGATCAGACCGATGATGACGAAGATATGGTTGGTAACGTATGTGACAACTGTCCGGATCAGGCCAACAGCGATCAACTGGATTCTGATTTCGACGGTGTAGGAAATGCCTGTGATAACTGTCCAGATGCCTATAATCCTGATAGCCAGGATCAGGATGCTGATGAAGATGAGGTCGGCGATATTTGTGACAATTGCCCGAATGTGAACAATAGCTTTCAGGAAGATGTTGATAATGACGGCCTTGGGGATGCTTGTGACAATTGCCCGGGATTGTATAATCCAGGACAGCAGGACTCCGATGGTGACGGTATAGGAGATGCCTGTGATAATTGTCCCTATGTGCCAAATCCAGATCAGGCAAATTCTGATAACGATATTTACGGAGATGCGTGCGATAACTGCGACCTGATAGACAATAATGATCAGGCCAATGCTGATGGTGATGACTATGGTGATGCCTGTGATAATTGTGACTTTTTTCCTTATGAAAATTCAACTGATGCCGATGGAGACTTAATTGGCTACTCTTGTGACAATTGCCCTGAAATCAGTAATCCAGACCAGGAAGATTCTGACAATGATGGTGTTGGCAACGCATGTGATAATTGCGATGCAGACTATAATCCTAACCAGCTAAATTCAGATACAGATAATATTGGAGATGCGTGTGATAACTGTCCCAATGGTGGAATTAACGGTCAAACGGATATCGGAGATCAGACTGATACGGATATAGATGGCATTGGTGATGTTTGTGACAATTGTGTTGCTATTGCAAATACAAACCAGGCCGATGGAGATTCAGATGGCATTGGCGATGTTTGCGACAACTGTATTGCAGATGCCAATAGTAACCAGAATGATGCTGATGCTGATGGTGTTGGTGATGTTTGTGATAACTGCCCTGATCCGGGAAATGCTAATCCGGAACAAACCGATAGCGACGGTGATGGCATAGGTGATATTTGTGATAATTGTCCTTTCGTTGCAAATGCTGATCAGGCTGATACGGATCAAGATGGAATTGGAGATGCTTGTGAAGCTGGTAATAATGATGTAGATGGTGATGGTATACCCAACGCTACAGACAATTGTCCTCTGGTAAGTAATGTCAGTCAGGATGATGATGATGGTGATGGAGTTGGAAATGTTTGTGATAATTGCAGCAATTACAACCCTGATCAGTTGGATTCCGATGGAGATGAATTTGCCGATGCCTGTGACAATTGCCCGGCTGTTGCTAACCCAACTCAACTTGATGATGAAGCAGGAGGTGGAGATGGTGTAGGGAATGCTTGTGATAACTGTCCATCTAAATATAATCCATCTCAGGATGATCAGGATAATGATGGACATGGCGATGCCTGTGATAATTGTACAACCATTGCAAATGCAGATCAGGCAGATACAGGTGATAATGACGGAGTTGGTGATGCCTGTGACAACTGCCCGCAACTTGATAATGCAGGTACACAGGATGCTGATACTGATTCAGATGGTATTGGAGATGACTGCGATAATTGTCAGACTGTGGCCAATAACAATCAATCTGATAATGATGCTGATGGTGTGGGTGATCTTTGTGATATTTGCCCTGATGATTATAATCCGTTGCAGGAAGATGATGATGAGTCAATTGGAGATGGAATAGGCGATGCCTGTGACAATTGCCCCGACAAAATTAATCCGGGACAAGAAAATGCGGATGGTGATGAATGGGGGGACATTTGCGACAATTGTGTTGATGTTGCAAATAACTCACAAAATAACGGAGACACTGATTCATGGGGTGATGCCTGTGATAATTGCCCGGAAAATGATAATGAAGATCAGGCAGATGGCGATTTGGATGGGAAAGGAGACGTATGTGATAATTGCAGCACCATTTATAATCCTGGTCAGATGAATTCAGACAATGATACCAAAGGTGATTTATGCGATAATTGCCCTGAGGATGATAATGAGGATCAACTTGACTTGGATGGAGATGGAATAGGTGATGTATGTGACAATTGTCCGGATCCGGGAGATGCAAATGCAGACCAGCTTGATTCCGATGGTGATGGTGTAGGTAATATTTGCGACAATTGTCCGGATGTTCCGAATCCCGATGGTCAGAGTGATGATGCTGACGGTGACGGTTGGGGTGATGCCTGTGATAATTGCCCGGGAATTGCAAATACAAACCAATTGGATTCCGATGGTGATGGTTATGGTGATGTATGTGACAATTGTCCTTTCTATGCCAGTGCTGACAATCTGAATGACGATGGCGACGAATACGGTAATGCATGTGAGCCTGATTCTGATGGTGATGGAACAATAGATGATGATGATCTTTGTCCGGCTGACCCGAATAAGGTTCTTCCCGGAATTTGTGGTTGTGGTGTGCCTGATACTGATACCGATCTGGACGAAACAGCAGATTGCCTTGACAATTGTCCGGAAGATCCTTATAAAACAGAACCCGGCGAATGTGGTTGTGAAATACCTGATACGGATCATGATGGAGATGGAATTCCGACTTGTAATGATAATTGTCCTCAGGTAGCTAACCCCGGTCAGGAAGATGAAAACCAGAATGGAATAGGTGATGCCTGTGAAGGAGGCTCTGTTCCTGTTGATGACTTTACTCTTTCAGGACCTCACAATTCCGTAGACTGCCAGTTGAATTACACCGAAGGTGATTCTTATCAGACAGACCTTGGAAATGCAGTTCCTGTACAAATCCCATCAGGTACCGACACCTATTTCTATATAATTACAATTGATGATGATGCAGATAGCGAGGGTGTTCAGATTGTTTATGAAGTAGATAACGGAATGAATGTACAAGGTGTATACCTGATCGATGATAATTGCGAACTACAACCTTTGTCAACTGACATGTACAATACTGATGAAGGTCTGGAAATATATAATGATCCTGTACCTCTTGGAACCGGTAGTCCTGATTGTATAAATGAACAGATCAAGGTTGTTCTGCAAAATGGACTGGTACTTACACCAAACGGTGCATTATATACACACCTGGTATTTGAAGGCCTGGAGAATTATACAACACAAAATCCGTCCCTGACTATTTATGATAGTTTCAATAATTCCATATCTGTTACCCTTACAGGCAATGATATTATTAACACACCCTGGGATGGAGACATAACGACTCCGGCAGATGGAGTGCCTGACCCAGGATTGTACAGGTTTGAGCTTACAATTGGGGCAAATGTATTAGAAGGACAGTTTATTGTTGTAACAAATTAGAATGAAATGAAAAATATAATAGTAGTTGTTATACTGGTGGTAATTGGTGGAGTTGTCATCTGGAATAGAATGTCAATACCAAAAGTAGCTTTTGTCCAAACGTTAACACTTGTTGATCAATACAAGGGAATGGATGAAGCCAGACTGGAATACCAAAAGAAAAAGGCAGTGAGGGACTCTGAGATAGATAGCCTCAGGATTATGGTGCAATCAAAGATTGATGTATACAAACAAATGGAGCCAGACATGAGAGATGACGAACGCTTGCAGAATGAACAGTATTTACAGTTGTTACAGCAGTCATTTTATCAAAGAGCACAGGAATTAGAAGCCCTTGCAATGGAAGAAGATGAAAAAATGACAATGGCTGTGCTTGAACAGATTAATAGTTTTTCTGTTCAATACGGCAAAGAGAACGGTTACAATATCATTCTGGGAGCTGCTATGGATGGAACTATACTTTACGGTGATGACGCTTACGACATCACAGAAGAGGTGCTGGAACAATTGAATAGTAAATATGAAGATAACTAAACAATGGCCAGACTAATACTAATATTGCTTGCTGTTGCATCCTTTGTTTCCTGTACAACCGAATTTACATCGGAAAGCGAAATGAGGGAATGGCTGAACGATCCGTCAAATGGATTGATATCCGGTAAAAAGGTTGGAGGCTTTGATCTCTCAATGAAATATATGCCATACGATTTGCTGGCATACAAAGAGATCAAAAAAGATAAATCTGCAACTCAGGAAGTTCTTGATAGTGTGGCAGAACTGTATGACAACAGTTACACATTTATTTTGAGCATAGGATCTGATGAATCAGCCGGAGAAAACTTTGATGTTATGCACCTTGGAGTGTATGATGAGGATGCCTACAACCAGAGGATTCGTAATTTGAATTTTCATCTGGATAAATACATTAGTCTTGAAACTGGTAAATCAACCTATAAACCTGTACTCACTAGGCTCGAAAATGTATACGGATTATCAAAAGCAAGAATGGTATACATTGTCTTTGCTCCCGATAGTGAGGAAGAAGACCTTCTGGTTGCCAATGAACTTGATATAAAATTCAACGATGACATATTTAATACTGGTATTCACCACTTTAAATTCAACAAGTCAGATATAGTTGCCATGCCAAAATTGAAAATTGAAAACTAAGATATTATGATACTACAAAAAATCAGGAAAAGTAGAATCGCAAAGATTATAGCCGTATTTGTAGGGTTTCAGATGATCATGCAACTTGCTTCGCCTACTGTGACATTTGCACTTACATCAGGACCGGATTCACCAGAGTTTTCCGGGTTTCAACCGGTAGCTGCTACTAACATGGTTGACCTGTTTTCCGGAGATTTTTCCTATAACCTGCCTGTGTTGGAAGTACCTGGGCCTGAAGGTGCAGGATATGCTTTGTCTTTATCATATAACAGCAATGCAAACCAGGAAACGGAAGCATCCTGGGTTGGTCACGGGTGGACGCTTAGTCCCGGTGCCATTAACAGGGGGACACGTGGCTTTCCTGATGATTACAAAGCAACTCCTGTGGAGCAATATTTCAAACAACGTCCGCAGGTAAATGCATTTGGCCTTATAGGATACAACGGAGAGGTTAGTTCTGTGGATTCTTATGGCAATATTT
>PKSZ01000117.1 GCA_002869425.1 Marinilabiliales bacterium | reverse complement strand
TGTTAATTATTTTTCTTGGATTTTAAAGGGTTTTGCATTGATAATTTCAGATTACATTTGTAATGAGTATTACATATGTAAATCCATGCACTATTTCCATCATAAGGTGAATTTGAAAATAAGAGCCGATCTCCCGTTAAAACAGGATAATATACTTTCTAAAATAAAAAGTGCTTTAAATGTGCTTTAAAATGGCTTTAGAGATAATTTGAAATCAGGTAGAGAAAACTCCCCTCCTCTATAAAAAAAGCAGGCCTGTAAGCCGGATTCTGTTCCTAAAGGCTTCTATCATTTATCTAATGCGACCTACCCCCCGACATAAAGCGAGCAGCCCTAATGCGTCGGTATACATGGTCTTGCAACACGTAAGGCACACAGCTGTTACAGTCGCCTGCAACACTGGTAGGCTCTTACTCCACCTTTTCACCCTTACTTTGACAAGCAAAGCGGTTATTTTCTGTTGCACTGCTATACCCTCACGGATATCTTCTCTTTCAGAAGTACGTTGCTCTTTGTTGTCCGGACTTTCCTCCCCCGAAGGAGCGATAGAACGGCCTGCTTTGATACAAAAGTAGATATTATTCTGATAAATGTTACCTTAAAATCAAAAGAGTCGCTCCATAACCATACTCTTTGAAAGAAGCGTCCTGATATTTAATGTAACTATACTCTCTGTCTAAAGTTCTTCTAATCTCATTTTTCAGCGTTCCATTCCCAACCCCATGAATGAACACAAGTTTGTAAATATCCTTATTTTGAAGAGAATTATTCAGTGTATCTCTAAAGTGATTCATCTGGATTTCAAGCATTTCAGAATTACTTAGCTGCCTGTAGTCCTCCTCTGTAAGATTGTAGATATGAAGATCAACTTCTACAATCTCTTTATTGGGCTTTGGTGATTTGAAATTCTTTTGTTTCTCATCAATAACAGATTCTTCCTTTTTCTGAATTTCTTTCTTTATCTGCTCACTATCAATGTTTTCAAGCTTTTTTAGAGAGTCCTGTAGATCAACAGAAAGGAACATTGCAGGTTCATCAAAATAATCATTTTCAACAAAAGATGTTTCCTTAAATAGCTTTATATGTGGTATTTGAACTTCAGACTGAACATTATCCAGCATATAGTCGGTGTTCTTAAACCGAACCAAAGCCTGCAGATAAAAACCTGCAATAGAAGTAATATCCTGACGATGAAAAGTTTCGAGATACACTTTTGTATTATCTTCAAGTTCTCCTTTTTCTCTAAATAAATAACGATCATTTGTTTTCAGGTTATAATGATATGTAAGCTCACAATCGGAATCGTTAATTAAATATAGCTGAATATCTGTTTCCAATAAATTCTTATCCTCCTTGGGTACCAAAGCAAAATACAGAACCGGTGCAATTTCTTGTTCATCAGATAGGTTATCAGGTAGTTCAAAATATGTGTCAAATTCCTCATCATCATATCCAAACGCAACTTTCTCTTCTTTTGGTTTCGTTTCTTGCTCAATATCTACAAGATTGTCTACTCCTCCTTTTTCAATAACAACCAACTCATTGCGAAGAACAGGAACATCAAATCCAAAATCATTTCTGACCAAAACTGTCTGTTTATCAACCTCTTTCACAACCATTCCACCTCCTACATCATTCAAAAATCTAACTTTATCACCTGCATGTATTCCCATAATTCACTATTTTAATAAATTCCCTGATCAGCTTTTCATTCTGACCACAAAGTTAATTAATTTTACCTGCCAAATGGAAAAGCTTCGAAACCTTAATATTGAATCGTATAATTATCATCTTCCTGAAGATAAAATCCCTAAATATCCGTTACAAAAAAGGGATCAGAGTAAATTGCTGGTATACAGAAATAATGAAATTTCAAATGATTCTTTTTCCAATCTATACAAATATATAGAGAAAGACGAATTGCTTGTTTTCAACAATACCAAGGTTGTTCAGGCTCGTTTAAACTTTTTTAAAGAAACAGGTGCTAAAATTGAGGTTTTCTGTCTGGAGCCTTTTGAACCATCTGATTACAACCTTTCCTTCCAGTCTAAGGAAGAGTGTACCTGGAGCTGTATAGTAGGTAATAAGCGCAAATGGAAAGACAAATACCTTACACGTATTATTCAACTGGAACAAAAAGAGGTATCCCTGAAAGCTTCTATTTTCAAAGAGAATTCAAATGATATATTGATTAAATTTCAGTGGGATAAAAACATTTGCTCCTTTTCTGAAATACTTGAACATGCTGGCGAAGTACCGCTTCCTCCCTACTTAAAAAGGAAAGCTGAAGAAAATGATAAACAAACATACCAAACAGTTTATTCTCATCATGAAGGATCTGTTGCTGCACCAACAGCAGGACTTCATTTTACAGACAAGCTGCTAAAATCAATTCAAAACAAATCGATACAATCTGAATTTGTTACGCTACATGTTGGAGCAGGAACATTTAAACCTGTTCAAAGTGAACGAATTACGGATCATGAAATGCATACGGAACATTTTACATTTACAAAAAAATCGCTTCAGAATTTCATTAATTATCAGGGGAAAATTATTGCAACAGGAACAACTACAGCAAGAGTTTTAGAAAGTATTTACCAAATTGGTTTAAATATTATACAGGGAAAAAATGATCCTTTTTATATTTCACAATGGCAAGCATATGAAAACAAAGAGGAATCAAATGTATTGGAAACCCTATTGGAATATATGAAAAATCAAAACCTGGACTTTATTGAAGGAAAAACACAAATTATTATTGCTCCGGGTTATGAATTTAAATTGGTAAAACGCTTGATCACAAATTTTCACCAACCCAAAAGCACATTACTACTTTTAGTAAGTGCACTGACTGGTGAAGATTGGGGAAAAATTTACAAATATGCTTTAAACAACGATTTTCGTTTTTTAAGCTATGGTGACGGCTCAATTTTATCTCCAAAAATGTAAACTGCCTGAGAATTTAATATTTTTTTCTGCCTTTATAGAAGGTAAGAAATATTCAAATCTCAGGTTTTATGCTGCAATATACCTATCCCTCACTGTGTTAAGGAGATTTTGTTCTTCCTCACTTATATTTCCATCTACTTGTGCAGCCTTGTTCATCATTTCATAAATTTTCTTTCGCTGTTTTGGATCTTCAGGCATACGTAGAACAAGTTTTCCATTTTGTGCCATTTGAAACATCGGTTGAATTTTATCAACATTATAACCCCATTTTTTCGCAAGGCTTTCGGCAAATTTCTTCTCTTCTGCATCAAAAACACCGTCCACTGCAATCATCAATAAAACATTATTGAATGCATAATCGCGAACCTTATAAAGTACATCCGTTTTTTCAGGTTTTACAGGTATACTGAATGCAGCAGCATTAGCAGAGTAATAATTGTAGTATTCCTCCATGCTCATAACATCAGCTATAATCCAATCTGTACTGCTGCTATTCACAGGATTGCCGCAATAAGGACATTTGGTATCCAATGTATCTTCCACAGAACCACCACATGAAGGACAAGTATGTGTATATGCAGATCCTTTAGATTGTGCTGCTTGCATATCTCGTTCTATTCGTACAATTTCTGTTTTACAGGTTACAACTGGATCCAGAATATCTACTTTCTTCTCCATTAGTCGCACTTTCTGATAACTAACCTTAACAGAAACAAGCAATTGATTTTTCTTATCTTTTTGTCCAATGCCCAATAAGCTAACATCATTCAAATACAAACGATTATATACAAAGTCATTATCTTTAAACTCGTCTTTCTTTCTCTCAAAATATTCATCTGAAACAAATCGTCTAAGCAGTTTGTTATCATTCATTACACGCGCAGTTTCAATCTGCAAATAACCATTACTTACCTTATCCTCTATCAACTGAACTGAAAAATCAGGATTATTTGCTACCAGATCACCAATTTTTCCTTTCAGATTGCTATCTTTCATAACCATGGAATTGGAAGTAATATAGTCATCAGCCTGTGTAATTTCTGCCAGAATCCACCCATATTCAGGAGAATTCATAACCGTACCACAAAACTCGCATTTGCTTACATCATTTGCTTTCTTAGGCAATTCTCCACCACAGTTCGGACAATTATTAGTATGGAATAAATCCTTGGCTTCCACTCCTCTCTTCTTCATATAAGACCAGTATTCAACAAACTCTTCACTTCCTCCTGAATTAAGTTTTGAATATTTTTCACTAATAAATTTATCAACTATACTAGCATGAATGGCAACATGAATGATATCAAACTGTCCATCTGATTCAATTTTATCTATATACACATTCTTTACATTCAATTTATCAATGGTATTTTTTTGCTTCAGGATATCCATCATTTTAAACTGGGTGTTTAATCTCTGGTACATACCATCAGAGATAAAATGACGAACTTTCCCCATATCCTTATCCTGCCAGGCATTTTGTATAGCTATAAACGAATCCTCAACATTTTTCTTAAACTCTGTTTCATTGAAATCCGGATTGGATGCTGCAAAATTATCGTAACCCCTTGCTTTTGAAGGTCCTTCGCCTGTAGGTAACTGATTCAAAACAGTTTGCTGACGCATTTTCTTTTTTGCCAAAAAATACAACACTATAACAATTGCCAATACTATCATATTATACGGAAAAGGTATCATACTGATGATATATATTGCAATACCGATCAAATCTCCATCTCCACCGCTACTCCTTGAACTTCCGCCACCGCCACCAACACGGGCAAATAAATCTGCAGATATTAATACCAAAGCAAACAACAGTAAAAAAGCAAATATTGTCCTGTAATTTCTCCTGAAAAAGTGCATCGTTTTCACCATAAAATCAAGTTGTTTTTTGTTGATGAACTAAAATTAAGCTAATAATAAGAATTTACAAACAGAATGGAATGATGATTTACAAAAGCTCAGTTTTTGATGCTAAAATGCAAGAAAATGATCGTAAATTCTTTGCATATACATTGCTCCTTCCGTGTATAGTGAATCTCGCATTCCTTCATTGGCTCCTTCAAAAAAACGATTATATTCGTAATCATAAGTAACACTACCAAAGGATCTTACCCAACCAAATCCAACTTCAAAAGCAAATCCTGCATATTGAGGCACATAGTAATTCAAGGCATTTTTACTCCACGTATATTTTGCTGTATTGCATCCAAGTTGATAAAGTAGTGTTTTTGGCAAATCGAGTTGAGAAATGATAGGATCTACCCTCTTTCCCCTATACTCCTTCTTAATAACATCACCATAAAAGAGAAAAGGTATCTTCCGGCTATTTGGAGCATAATATCCCCAATGACGATAGGATTGATGACCATGATCTGCCATAAAAATAAACAAAGTATTTTTATACCAATCCTGCTTTTTAGCCGCTTCAATCATTTCTCCAATACATTTGTCAGTATAATAACCGGAATTCAGATATTTCCTTTCTGCTTTATTTTCAGGCCAGTGAACCACTTCCTCCATTGGAACTTCATGAGGAGCATGTGT